>DASVYI010000159.1:0-1982 GCA_036392275.1 Nitrosospira sp.
CCAGAACCAGTCCGGTTCCATTATTGTTCATTCCCAACCCGAACATGAGCGAAACACCTTCCGCCCGGTTCAACTGGAACAGACGGCTCAAGCCATGTCCTGCGGCAAACAGGGTCAAGCAGAGCCCTGCTGTAATCACCAATGTGATGGCCAGAAAATCGAAATCGCGTTCAGCCATGGCTTGTGGCAGAGATACCGCGGCGTTGGAATAATTCAATAGCAGCAAGACAATGGCGTTGACGAGCTTCAGGTGGGAGCCGCTTCGTGTTTGCCCGTTTTTGTCAATCATCAAGCGCACCGCAATTCCCATCAAAGATGGCAATACCACCCACAGACCGAGAAAGCCCCCGGAGCCGTACGCTGCCAGCCCGTGCAAGACTTTTTCATACTCCTCCGAAGCCATTTCGCCAAAAACGTGAAATGTCACCGGGGTGACAATGGGGCTCAGAATCGTGGAAGAAAACACCAAGCCCAGGCTCAAGGCCAAATTGCCGTTCGAATTCTGCGCCCACGCGGTTGATGACCCGGCGATCGGCATGGCCGCGACCAGCGCCAGCCCCACGAGAATATACTGGACTTCGAATGGCTCATACCAGAACCGCATCGGTATGGTCATGCCATAAATATAAATGATGGGAATGACCAGGTTGGCCGCCAATCCGGTCAGCAGGAGATATTTCTTCAGCATCAGGTCTTTCAGGTCGGAAAATCTCAGTCCCAGGCCGGCATTGAACATGAGTATTGCCAGCATGACCATCAGCAGCGATATGCTCGTTTTCTGCTGGAAGAAATCCAGCTCTCCGAACGAAATGTTCCGGATCCAGAGGCCGGGCCCCGGCAAAACCATGGCAACGAGATATGCAGCGATCAAAAACCAGAGTAGATGACGATGGACCAGATGGGAAATCGAGAGCAAATTCAATTTGCTTACCCTACATCTAAATTATGATAATCAGCTAATTACATTGTAATTTGATTAAATTACCTGAAGTATGACCTCTGATGAACTTGATCAACATGAAGCCATGAAGCCTTGTAGCGGGTTACTGAAAGTGAATGGCTCCGGGATACCCGATCGTACAGTGGGTCTGTTTACTTCCGCCAGAAGCACGTATTCTCAGCTTCTGGCTGTTTTCAGAAAGGAAACGATCTCGAACACGGCTTCTTCCTGGTGTCCGATTGCCATATGTCCGCCGCTCATTATAGGACGACCGTTTTGCGCCGTAATTCGGCTGACGGCCGGGCAGGGTGCAACATCCGCCTGGCTCGCTTGCTCATAGCACTCAACCGATCGAAGCGCTCCGCGGGTGTCCCCCCCCCGACAGGCCTCCTGACACAACCGGGGACTTAAAAACAAAATGCCTACATATACTCAATGGAATCCGGCTACGAAATCCGGGATTGGACGAGGGGGCATGGCGGGATGTACCCGCAGCATGACAATGCTATTTCTTTTGGCGGCCGGCCATTGTTCACGTTATTTTGCAGCAGGACCATGATCCATCGGACAAGCAAGTAATACGGCTGCTACGTGATGAAGCCTGTCCGGCCAGGCTTGTGGCAAATCGGGCTGCGCGGCCGGACGAGTCGTTGTATCTGCTAACGGCGCTGCTGGGGTTACCGCGCGTTGGCACAGATCGCCATAGCTGTCGTCTGCCGGGCTGCAGCCCCCTCGTTTCGCACCATCACCCGCCAGCCGTTATTGACAATATTCCCCTGACCGTCGGTGGGATCCGAGGCATATACCCTCACGTCATCGGGTGTCTCGATGTCGAATCCGCCTCCCAAAACCTTCTTACCGTTCGGGCATACTACCTTGATCTTCGCGACCGCACCCGCGGGGACCACGACACGGTTCTGCATGATTTCGTGGCCGGTAACGCAGCCCGAAACAGCAATGCTGAGCGCCATGGCAAGCACCACGGTGTTAAATCTTGGATGTATTGTCTGCTGTTCGCGCATATAAAGCCTTTTCGTTAGTC
>DASVYI010000160.1:0-5032 GCA_036392275.1 Nitrosospira sp.
CGTTCTGCCAGGGTTCGCAGTTCACGTTGCCGCTTTTCGGATGCGCGAAAGTCCTCCATCGCCGACCATAGGCGGGATTCGCTGTCCTTGATCGTCTGTTCGGACTGCTTGCGTGCCGCCTGAAGAACAATGATCACCAATGACACGAGCGAAACCGTTGTAATAAAAATGCACAGCACAAGCTGATGCAGCAGGACATCTCCTCCCGCAAACGGGCCAATTCCCCGAGCTGTCGCCCAAACCGCGATGAGCGAGACAATCAGGGTTGCGACAGCGGATCCCAGTGCATCAAAGCGATAGCCCGCCCAGATCACCGGTAGAAATGCAAGAAAGGTCAGCGATAACCTGAGTTGACCCAAAGCCCAGACATCGCCAAAGACCAGCCACGCCGTCAGGACGCAGATACCTATGACGAATGCAAATTCGTTTCTTAGCCGGGACGAGCGAATGATGATGTCGAGCGAATCGAGCTGTCGATTTGCCCAAAGCAGTAGAAGGGGTGAAAAAATCAGCACGCCAACGGTATCCCCGAGCCACCAGCCGAGCCAGGCGTGAAAAATCGAGCCGGGCGCCAGTTTTCCGTCAGCGCAAAGTGAGATGATGCCGCCTGTCGCGGAGACCAGCATCGAACCCGAGGCGATCAGCATGAAAGAAACTGCGTCCCGGCCCCGCAAGAAATTTGCCTGGAAGCGGGTAATCCGCCCAAGCAAAAATGCGCCACAAACCGGAGCAAGCGTATTACCTATTCCAATGCCTAAGGCAATCGGGACCGAAAGGTCACCCGTGGTCAGGTTCACCGCGACTGCGCCCAGAAAAACGCCCGGCCAGCAGGCAAACCCCCAGATCAGCAGGGCGGCGAATGCGATCCCCGTGGGTGGCCAGAACAAGGTAATGTTGGAGCTGATCTCCCCGTCCAGATAGGGCAGGGCAAGTCCCAGCTTTCCGCCTGCGTAATAGGCAATTGCTACCAGAACAATACGGGCTGCAGCTTGATCTGGTGTCTTACCCTGCCTCATCTGATAACTCGTAACCGGGCATGTGATTGGGCTGAGAGGGCGGCTCGTGCGGATGTCATTTTCCGGGCTGTCGGAGGTGTCGAGATAGAGAGATCTGCCAGATAGCTGGCATTTACGGCAAGCGTTCAAGCCCGCTTCAAGGCGCTGCTTGCATCAAGGAAAAGACAAAGAAGATTGGATTTTTATCGCTCTGAGAGATATTTTGGACGCCTGCTGGTGGGCGGTACTGGGATCGAACCAGTGACTTCCACCGTGTGAAGGTGGCACTCTACCGCTGAGTTAACCGCCCGCTGCGTTACCTGATGGGTAACTGCTGAGGGAGGCGCAATTAGAGCATGATCCGTGGTTCCGGTCAACGCGTCAGGCAGTCGCCGGGCGGTGGGCATCGGAAGAATTACCGAGGATCTGAATCATCCTCAGACAAGGAAGGGAAGCGTTTTCAAGGTCGAATCAGGAGGGGAAACAACCTCGGTGATTCCCGTTAATACCCCTTTTAGTACCCTTACTTGAGGGTAATTACCCTTTGGTTATCCATGACGCAGCCTGGCCAAGGCCCTGGAATCCTATTGTTTCCTTGGAAGGCAGAAGGCAAGACGCAGAATTGTTGGGAGGAGCGCATTCATTTTTATTGTCAGGAATCGCGAAATGCGTAAGCTTGAGCAATTGATGTGCCGGATTTCGCACCCTATAAGTTTACTATTTTGAGTAGCTATTTTATGCCATCTCCTCTCCGCAGTGATGAGTTACCTTGACCATGGCCAGCCTTGCAAACAGCACCAAACTAACGATTTTTACACTGGCGAGCGGCCGTTCCGGCACAGGTTACCTGGCTGATTTTTTTGCCAAGAATGTGCGACGGTGTTTTAGCACGCACGAGCCTTATTTCATCCCGGGAAATCCCGTTTTGTTTGGCAAGCCCATAGACTGGAATACGCGTGAAAATGACAGCGCATTATTGCCGGTCCTTGAGCGAAAATGCCGGTTTATCGCCAACTGCAAAGCGCCGGTTTATTTTGAATCCAGTCACGCCTTTCTCAAAGCATTCAATCGTCATGCCGCGGCATTGCTGAATAATGCCGGTTTTGTGCATCTCGTACGCCACCCTGCCAAGGTGGCCAAAAGTGAACTGCTGCGCGAGCGGCTGATACGCAAGATTCATATTCCTTTTGTGGATTACACGAGTGATACCGGGGAGCGCTATTTTCGCTGGGCTTTAACCGGAAAGGAGGATATCTTCCAGTATTATGCCGGGCATACCTTGAGCCGGTTCCAGTTTTATCTGCTGCAATGGATCGAAATCGAATACCGGGCGATGCAATTGATCAAGCAGAATCGGTGGCAGGATCGTGTGTTTTTCATCGATGTGGATGCGCAATTGAAGGACGAGGCGGTATTGAGACGATTGCTGGATTTTTTCGATTTGCCTTCCAGGCCGCGTTTCAATATGGACTTGCACAGGAATAAAACCCCATTTGTCGGGCCGACGGTGATCACAGCCCAGGATGAGCTGGAAATGCAATGGGTGGTGCAAAATTTGCCCGCAGCTTATAAAGCAATGTTACAAGGGGAGCCTTATTCAAAGTGTTCGGGCTGGGAAGCCTTCCGCCGCCATGTGGCCGCGCCATGTAGTCGAACAGAATGACGCAGCCTCATTCTGACTCAGCATCAACTCGCAGCCTCGCGTAAAATAGCTGTTCTTGTCCAACGCATCCTCTTCAAAATTGTTCCCTACCATGGTACGTACCCGTTTCGCCCCCAGCCCCACCGGTTATCTTCATATTGGCGGGGCGCGCACCGCACTGTTTTCCTGGGCCTTTGCCCGCAGGCATGGCGGCAAATTCATCCTGCGGATCGAGGATACCGATCTCGAGCGCTCGACCGCGCAATCGACCCAGGCGATTCTGGATGGAATGGCCTGGCTGGGGCTGGACTACGACGAGGGGCCGTTTTACCAGATGCGGCGGCTCTCGCGTTATCACGAGGTTGCGGAGCTGTTGCTGAAGTCGGGTGACGCTTATTATTGCTATTGCAGCAAGGAAGAACTGGATGCGATGCGTGAGCAGCAGCGCGCGGCCGGCCTGAAGCCCCGTTATGACGGACGCTGGCGTGATTCGAAGGAAACACCGCCTGCCGGGGTGAAGCCGGTGGTGCGGCTGAAAAATCCGCTGGATGGAGTGGTCGCCTTCAACGATCTGGTCAAGGGCGAGATAACCGTGGCAAACAGTGAACTGGATGATCTCGTGCTGCTGCGCGGCGATGGTGTGCCAACCTACAATTTTGGCGTCGTGATCGATGATCTCGATATGAATATCACGCATGTGATCCGGGGTGACGATCACGTCAACAACACGCCGCGTCAGATCAATATCCTGCGAGCCCTGCGCGCGCCGCTGCCGCAATATGCGCATGTGCCGATGATCCTGGGGGCGGACGGCGAGAGGCTTTCAAAGCGGCACGGCGCCGTTTCCGTCATGCAATATCACGAAGACGGTTATCTGCCCGAGGCGCTGGTGAATTACCTGGCGCGGCTTGGCTGGTCACACGGCGATGAGGAAATATTCAGCCGCGAGCAATTGGTGGAGTGGTTCGATCTCGCCAATATCAACCGTTCGCCGGCAAAATTCAATCCGGAAAAGCTCCAGTGGCTCAATCAGCAGTATCTTAAAAATGCCGATGACGGACGGCTGGCAGAGTTGGTTACGCCTTTTCTTGAGGCAGACGGTTGCGACACGGCAGACGGGCCGGATCTCGCAAAGGTAGCAGGTCTTCTCAAGGAACGTGTCAGTACCGTCGCGGAACTGGCCGATGCGGCGGTATATTTCTTCCGTCCGCTGGAGCCTTCTGAAGAACTCAAGGCGCAGCAGTTTACGGCCGCGGTGAAACCGGCCATTCTCGATTTGCGGGAAAAGCTCGCTGCGATTGAATGGGAAAGCCACGCGATCCACGATGCCATCAAGGCGGCTGCCGGGGCGCACGGCATGAAGCTGCCCAAAGTTGCCATGCCGCTGCGGGTGATGGTGACAGGCGAAGCGCAGACGCCTGCGATCAACGCGGTGCTGGAATTGCTCGGCAGGGAGGAGACGCTCAAACGCATGGACGAGAGGCTGGCCGGTTTGCCCGGTTGACTGACTGTATTTCCCCTTGCCGTACTTGGCTTGGCTTATGCAGTGCCGTTTTAAATTGACTGGGAGAGGGCGGCTCAGTATAATTCGCCTTCATTTTGCCGGGGGTATAGCTCAGCTGGGAGAGCGCTTGCATGGCATGCAAGAGGTCAGCGGTTCGATCCCGCTTACCTCCACCAGTTTTCGGCAGAATGGCAGTTGACCGAAGATTCCTTTCAAAAAAGATCTTTAGTCCCCATCGTCTAGTGGCCTAGGACATCACCCTTTCACGGTGAGTACAGGGGTTCGAATCCCCTTGGGGACGCCACGAAATTCCCAGTTGTATCCATAGCGAATCCCGCCAGCGCGGGTAGTCAATCGAGTTAACACACTCCCAACTCGGGGGTGTTTTCTCCCGGCCAGTGAGGGATGAGGGGGGCTATGCCTACGCTGGGACCCGTACTGTTGGCCCAGAGCACGGTGGATTCGGGGAACCCCACGAGCCGTTCCTCATGCACGTAGTGAGCCAGGGGGCCATAGTGAACCTGCATAGAATTGGGGAATCCGGAAACAATATTCTCCAGGCGTTTGATGTGGCCTTCCTGGGTTCTTATATAGATGGCACATTCATACATTGACTGCCTCCTTCAGTAATTGGGGTAAGACTCCCAATGTACGGAAGGTTTATTGCAAAATTTATATAGCATGGTTATTTTTTTACCGTGAAACCCGCTATCGAGTGGGTTTTTTGTGGAGCGTGCAAGATGTGGTTCCAGCGATGCAATCACTGTCGCTATCCCTGTTCCTGTTGAATTTAGCAGCAGTCGGACCTCAGGGGGATGCACCATCTTCCAGATGGGGCGGAACATCGACGCCCTCGATAACGGATCGGTCAGTGTGTCATAGACGTGACAT
>DASVYI010000161.1:0-12394 GCA_036392275.1 Nitrosospira sp.
CGGCGAAATAGACAGATGATGCCCGTTCCACTTACAGTCAGGCAGTAACCGAGATGCTAAGCGCTGAATCCATACAAAAAATCGACCGGGAAATCGCCAAGTATCCCGCGGATCAGAAACAATCCGCGGTCATGTCGGCGCTGGCCATCGCGCAGGACGAGAAAGGATGGCTGGCGAACGAAACCATGGATTTCGTGGCTCAATATCTTGGGATGCCCGCCATCGCGGTGTATGAAGTGGCGACGTTTTACAACATGTACAATCTTCAGCCGCTCGGCAAGTACAAGATCACGGTCTGCACGAACCTCCCGTGCGCCCTGTCCGGCGCGAATGACGCGGTAGCCCGGATTCAGCAAAAACTGGGTATCGGTTTCAACGAAACGACCGCCGATGGCAAATTTACCCTGAAGGAAGGTGAATGCATGGGTGCATGCGGCGACGCACCCGTATTGCTCGTCAATAACAAGCGCATGTGCAGTTTCATGTCCAGCGAAAGGATCGACCAGTTACTGGAGGAGTTGAGCCAATGACCCAGCCCGTGCAAATACTGCTGGCCGGGGTGAATCCATCCGATCCGGACAACTGGCGGCTCAGGAATTATGAGCAGCGCGAGGGTTATGCCGCGCTGAGAAAAATCCTGAATGAAAAGATTCCGCCCGAGAAAGTCATCGAGGAAGTCAAGAAATCAGCGTTGCGCGGGCGGGGGGGCGCCGGTTTCCCGACCGGTCTGAAATGGAGCTTCATGCCCAAGCAGTACGAGGGCGACAAGTACCTGGTATGCAATTCCGACGAGGGTGAGCCGGGTACATTCAAAGACCGTGACATCATGCGCCATAACCCGCACCTCCTGATCGAGGGCATGCTGATAGGCGCCTACGCGATGGGCATCCGGACAGGCTACAATTACGTGCACGGCGAAATCTGGGATACCTATGAGCGCATGGAAGAGGCTGTGGACGAAGCACGCGCGGCGGGATATCTCGGGAATAACATATTAGGTTCGGACTTCAGTTTCCAGCTATACAACCATCATGGTTACGGCGCGTATATCTGCGGTGAGGAAACCGCGCTGCTGGAATCGCTGGAAGGCAAGAAAGGGCAACCGCGCTTCAAGCCTCCTTTCCCGGCCAGCTTCGGGCTATACGGAAAGCCCACCACCATCAACAATACCGAGACATTCGCTTCGGTACCGTGGATCATTCGCCATGGCGGCGAAAAGTTTCTGCAACTCGGCAAGCCCAATAATGGGGGCACCAAGCTTTTTTCCGTTTCCGGCCATGTCAACAAGCCGGGAAACTATGAAATACCGCTGGGCACCCCGTTCGCGACATTGCTTGAAATGGCAGGCGGCATGCGGGGTGGACGCAAGCTGAAAGGGTGCATCCCGGGAGGATCGTCCATGCCGGTGCTGCCCGGTGATGTCATGATGCAGACCGACATGGATTACGATTCCATTGCGAAAGCGGGGTCCATGCTGGGTTCCGGCGCGGTCATCATCATGGACGATACCACCTGCATGGTGAAGGCGCTCGAGCGGCTGTCGTATTTTTATTTCGAGGAATCCTGCGGCCAGTGCACCCCGTGCAGGGAAGGCACAGGCTGGCTGTACCGCGTGGTGCACCGGATCGAGACCGGCAAGGGACGGATGGAAGATCTGGATCTGCTCAACAACGTTGCCGACAATATTCAGGGACGCACCATCTGTGCGCTGGGTGATGCGGCTGCCATGCCCGTGCGCGCCATGATTCAGCATTTTCGTGACGAGTTTGCCTACCATATCGAGCATAAGAGATGCATGGTGTAGGGAAATTCCGGGAAATGATCCGTTCCCTGTCCGCATCGGCTCGCCAGCCCGAGAGCATATGACAATGATTAATTTCGAAATCGACGGTAAACCGGTATCCGTGCCCAAGAATGGCACCGTCATGGATGGCGCCAATCAGCTGGGTATATACATCCCGCATTTTTGCTATCACAAGAAATTGTCGATAGCGGCGAATTGCCGCATGTGCCTGGTGCAAGTCGAGAAGGCGCCCAAGCCTTTGCCTGCCTGTGCGACTCCTGCCATGGAAGGCATGAAGGTATTCACGCACTCCGGGCAGGCCGTAACGGCGCAGAAGGGCGTGATGGAATTTCTGCTCATCAATCATCCGCTGGATTGCCCCATCTGCGATCAGGGCGGCGAATGCCAGCTGCAGGACCTGGCCGTGGGCTATGGCGCGAGTTCGTCGCGTTATACCGAGGCCAAGCGGGTGGTGGCAAACAAGAATCTGGGCCCGCTCATTTCGACCGACATGACGCGCTGCATTCATTGCACCCGTTGCGTCCGTTTTGGCCAGGAGATCGCCGGCATCATGGAATTGGGGATGGCAGGGCGAGGCGAGCATGCGGAAATCCTTTCGTTTGTCGGACGCACGGTGGATTCGGAGTTGTCGGGCAATGTGATCGATCTCTGTCCGGTTGGCGCGCTCGTCAGCAAACCTTTTCGCTATTCGGCGCGGACCTGGGAGTTGTCGCGCAGAAAATCCATAAGCCCCCACTGCGGCCTCGGCTCGAATCTGGTGGTACAGGTGAAGCAGAACCGGGTCATGCGCGTATTGCCGCGTGAAAACGAGGAAATCAATGAGTGCTGGCTGTCGGATAAGGATCGCTTCTCGTATGAGGGACTGAATTCGGAAGAGCGCTTGAGCAAACCCATGATCAGGCGCGACGGCGAATGGCGGGAATGCGACTGGCAAACGGCGCTGGAATTCGTTGCCAACGGACTGAAGGCCGTAAAGGAAAAATACGGTGCGCAACGTATCGGCGCGCTGGCTTCCGCGCACAGCACGCTCGAGGAACTTCATCTGCTGCAAAAGCTGATGCGGGGATTCGGCAGTGGAAATGTCGATCACCGCCTGAGGCAGCCGGACTTTCGCGCGGATGGTCATCTGCGGGGTGCGCCCTGGCTGGGGATGCGCATCGCGGAGCTTTCGCGGCTGAAGTCCGCGCTGATCATTGGCAGCACCCTGCGCAAGGATCACCCTCTCATCGCACAGCGTTTGCGCCAGGCGGTGAAGCAGGGCGCGCAATTGAATTTGATCAATCCGGTCGATGATGACCTGCTGACGAAGGTGGCGAACCGCGCCATCGTGTCGCCTGCGGCAATGGCGTCAATGGTGGGGCAGGTCCTGAGAGCGGCTGCCGAGTTGCGGGGTGTGGAAGTTCCCGGCAGTGCGAAAGGCGCATTGAC
The DNA here is from genome assembly GCA_036392275.1 of Nitrosospira sp. Taxonomy (GTDB): domain Bacteria; phylum Pseudomonadota; class Gammaproteobacteria; order Burkholderiales; family Nitrosomonadaceae; genus Nitrosospira. The sequence goes on from DASVYI010000161.1 coordinate 3,233, forward strand.
CGGCCTCGATGTGACCGATGTTGCCCGCGCCATGGCGGCCAGCCTGATCAACAACAAGTCAGCGGCGATCCTCCTCGGCAACCTGACGCAGCACCATCCGCACTATGCGGAGATCCATGCGCTGGCGCAGCATCTCGCGCAAATCGCCGAGGCGTCATTTGGCATGCTGGGCGAGGCGGCCAACAGCGTAGGCGCCTATATTGCCCGGGCGGTTCCGGTTCCTGCCGCGCCGCGCGAGTCCGCCGGGGAGGCGTCCCGGCAGGAGCTCGAGGGAATGAACGCTCAGCGGATGCTCGGGATAAACGGGACCGGGACCGGTACCGTGACCCCATCGGATCCCTGCCGCGCGTTTGTGCTGATGAACCTGGAACCGGAGCTGGATAGCTATAATCCGCAGCAGACGGTAAAGGCGCTGGATGCGGCGGAACTGGTGGTCATGTTGACCGCATATAAGGGCGAACATGCGCTGCGGGGAAATTACGCGGACGTGTTATTGCCTATTGCACCGTTCACTGAGACTTCCGGTACCTTCATCAATACCGAGGGCCGCGTGCAAAGCTTCAATGGTGTGCTTGCCCCGCTCGGGGAGACGCGTCCCGCGTGGAAGGTCCTGCGCGTATTGGGCAATATGCTTGACCTCGATGGTTTCGATTTTGATACGCCGGAGCAGGTGCGCGCCGAGGCGCTTCCCGCCGAAAGCGAAATTGGCGCGCGGCTGGATAATGGCTTGAGCGGGTTCGCCGCGGATGGCATGGATCGCGCCGGGACAGCCAGCGGCGCGACGGATGGCGGAATTCAGCGCATTGGCGAGGTTCCGATCTATCAGGCCGATCCGATCGTGCGGCGCGCGGAATCGCTGCAGCGCACGCGTGATTCGGCCGCGCCGGTTGCGTGGATGGCAGGCGCCCTGATGGACAAGCTCGGCATCGGCGCGGGCGACAGTGTCAGGGTGAAGCAGGGGGAAGCGGAAGTGCAATTGACGGCAGCGCGCGACGACAAGCTGCCCGCCGATTGCGCGCGGGTGGCGGCCGCGCATCCCCTGACTGCGGCGCTGGGTGAAATGTTTGGCGCCATTACGATAGAAAAATTGTAATAGAAAGATCATAGCGGAAGAAACCAGGGTTATTCGATGGAACACGCCCAGCAAATATTCGGAGATTTTTTCGGTCCTGAGTGGGGACCGGCGCTTTTTCTCGTGGCGAAAAACATTCTGTTGATCGTCGCGATCGTGTTGCCCCTGATGCTTGCCGTGGCCTATCTGACGTTTGCGGAGCGCAAGATCATCGGTTACATGCAGTTGCGGATCGGCCCCAACCGCGTAACTTTCTTCGGCATTCCCTGGCTGGGCGGCTGGGGTCAACCCATCGCCGATGCGGTCAAGGCAGTGATGAAGGAAATCATCATTCCCAGCGGCGCGAATAAATTTCTGTTCGTGCTGGCGCCGGTGCTCACGTTCGCGCCTGCTCTGGCAGCATGGGCCGTCGTGCCATTCTCCCCGGAGGCGGTTCTGGCGGATATCAATGCCGGACTGCTCTATATTCTGGCCATGACTTCGATGGGCGTCTACGGCGTCATCATTGCCGGCTGGGCCTCCAATTCCAAATATGCGTTCCTTGGCGCGATGCGTTCGGCAGCGCAGGTGGTATCGTACGAGCTGGCGATGGGATTTGCGCTGGTGTGCGTGCTGATGATGTCGCACAGCCTGAATCTGGGTGACATCGTCAGGGGACAGCAGGGCAGCAGTTTCATCAACTGGTATCTCATTCCGCTGTTTCCCATGTTCCTGGTGTACTTCATTTCCGGCGTGGCGGAGACCAATCGCGCACCGTTCGACGTGGCGGAGGGTGAATCGGAAATTGTCGCGGGGTTCCACGTCGAATACTCCGGCATGGCCTTCACGGTGTTCTTCCTTGCGGAATATTCCAACATGATTCTGGTCGCCACGCTTACCAGCATCATATTTCTGGGCGGATGGCTGCCACCCGTCAATGTGGCGCCGTTTACGCTGGTGCCCGGTTTTATCTGGCTGTTGCTCAAGGTATCGTTTTTACTGTTTTGTTTTCTCTGGTTCCGAGCCACCTTCCCGCGCTACCGCTATGACCAGATCATGCGCCTCGGCTGGAAGGTGTTCATACCGATCACGCTTGTCTGGATACTGCTCATAGGCTTGGTGATGCAATTTCCGTCTTCGATCCGGAATGCATTTCCATTGAGCCTGTGGTTCTGAGACGGACACCGGAACAGGCATAGAGACAGGCACAGAGACAGGAGAACGCCATGAATCGTATCAAGGATTTTTTCCGCACCTTTCTGCTGTTTGAACTGGTCAAGGGAATGATGCTGACCGGCCGCTACCTGTTTGCGCGTAAAATAACGGTGCATTTCCCGGAAGAAAAAACGCCGCAATCTCCCCGTTTCCGCGGTCTCCATGCGCTGCGCCGTTATCCCAACGGAGAGGAACGCTGCATCGCCTGCAAGCTTTGCGAAGCGGTATGCCCCGCGCTGGCGATCACGATCGAATCCGAGCAGCGCGATGACGGAACCCGCCGCACCACGCGGTACGATATCGATCTTACGAAATGCATATTTTGCGGATTCTGCGAGGAATCCTGTCCCGTGGATTCGATCGTCGAAACACGCATTCTTGAATATCACGGGGAGAAGCGCGGCGACCTGATCTATACCAAGCCGATGCTGCTGGCGGTGGGAGACCGGTACGAGGAGCAGATAGCGAATGACAGGGCAGCGGATGCGGGCTATCGATGAATCTTGGCATTAAGCATACATGAGCTTCCCGGATATAATTTTTTATTTCTTTTCAGCTGTGCTGGTGTCCTCTGCGCTGGGCGTCATCACTGCGCGCAATCCCGTGCATTCGGCATTATTGCTGGTCCTGGCTTTTTTTACCTCCGCGGGACTGTGGCTGCTGCTGGAAGCGGAATTCCTTGCGATCACGCTGGTACTGGTCTATGTGGGCGCGGTAATGGTGTTGTTCCTTTTCGTGGTCATGATGCTGGATATCAATCTCGATCGGTTGCGCGAGGGATTCTGGAAATGGTTTCCGTTTGGCGCGTTTCTCGCGCTGCTGATGGCGGGCGAAATGGCCATGGTGCTGATGGGCAAGCAGTTCGGTATCGATGAAATGCCGGCCCCGCCGTCACGTGGCGCGGATTACAGCAATACCAAGGAATTGGGGCGCCTGATTTATACCGAGTATGTTTATGCGTTTGAACTCGCGGCCGTGATTCTGCTGGTAGCAATCGTGGCCGCCATTGCGCTGACGCTGCGGCAACGTACCGGCATCAAATCGCCCGATGTTGCGCAGCAGGTTGCGGTAAAACGGAAGGATCGCGTGCGGATGGTATCGATGCCATCCGAAAAGAAAGAATAAAAGCAACCAAATGGTCAGTTGCGATATTGAAGATTGACCGGAAAAGAGGGTTCTAGCTTGGTTTCATTATCCCATTACCTTGTCCTTGGGGCGATTCTGTTCGCCATCAGCATTGTCGGGATTTTCCTCAACAGGAAAAATGTGATCATCCTGTTGATGGCGATCGAACTGATGCTGCTGGCGGTAAACATGAATTTCGTCGCATTCTCGCACTATCTCCAGGACGCGTCGGGGCAGATTTTCGTATTTTTCATTCTGACCGTGGCGGCGGCTGAGTCAGCCATTGGCCTGGCGATACTCGTGTTGTTGTTTCGCAACCTTCGCACTATCAATGTCGATGATCTGGACAACCTGAAAGGATGACGGGTTGATGCAGGTGAACAAACCCGCGTCTTGAAGGGGCGGGTCGCAAAAGAAGAAAAGCCGATTTTATGACCGAGATGCAAAAACTTTATCTACTGGTGCCGCTGGCGCCCCTTGCGGGAGCGCTCATAGCCGGATTGTTTGGACGCCTGATCGGCCCGTCGTGGAGCCATCGCGCCACCATCGCCCTGATGCTCGTGTGTGTCGCCGCGTCCATCACGGTCTTCATGGATGTGCTGAAGGGCAATATCTATAACGGTACCGTTTATACCTGGATGACCTCGGGCGATACGCGTTTTGAGGTCGGGTTCCTGATCGACCAGCTCACTGCCACGATGATGGTTGTGGTGAGCTTCGTTTCGCTCATGGTTCACATCTATACAATCGGTTACATGCACGGCGATCCCGGCTATCAGCGTTTTTTCAGCTATATCTCACTTTTCACGTTCTCGATGCTGATGCTGGTGATGTCCAATAACTTCCTTCAGCTTTTCTTCGGCTGGGAAGCGGTCGGGCTGGTTTCATACCTGCTGATTGGTTTCTGGTACACCCGCCCCACCGCGATTTACGCGAACCTGAAGGCATTCATGGTCAACCGGGTGGGGGATTTCGGTTTCCTTCTCGGTATTGGCCTGGTGCTGACGTATTTTGGCACGCTGGATTACGCGGCGGTATTTGCCCAGGCCCCTCAGGCCGCGGCGCAGACTATCGAGATCTTCCCCGGCTCGCGGTGGGAATTACTGTCTCCCGTCTGCATCCTCCTGTTTGTCGGCGCGATGGGCAAATCCGCGCAGTTTCCCCTGCATGTATGGCTGCCGGATTCCATGGAGGGGCCGACCCCCATCTCCGCGCTGATCCACGCCGCCACCATGGTGACAGCGGGTATTTTCATGGTGGCGCGAATGTCTCCACTGTTCGAATTGAGCGAGACGGCGCTGTCGGTAATACTCGTGATCGGCGGCATCACGACGCTGTTCATGGCGCTGGTGGCGATCGTGCAGAATGACATCAAGCGCGTGGTGGCGTATTCGACCTTGTCCCAGCTTGGCTACATGTCGATCGCGCTGGGCGCGTCGGCTTATTCTGCCGGTATTTTCCATCTGATGACCCATGCCTTTTTCAAGGCGGTGCTGTTTCTGGGCGCGGGTTCGGTGATCATCGCCATGCATCACGAGCAGGACATGCGCAAAATGGGCGGGCTCAAGAAATATATGCCCATTACGTACTGGACGATGTTTATCGCGGCGTTGGCAAGCGCCGGCGTTCCTGGTTTTTCCGGCTTCTTTTCCAAGGACGCCATTATCGAGGCCGTGCACTTCGCCGACATTCCGGGCGCAGGCTTCGCTTATTTCTGTGCGGTAACCACAGTTTTCGTCACTGCCTTTTATACATTCCGCCTGCTGTTCATGACTTTTCATGGCAAGCCCCGCATGGATCATCATACCGAAGAGCACCTGCATGAATCGCCATGGGTCGTGACTTTGCCGCTCATCATTCTGGCCACGGCTTCCATCGGCGCGGGCTGGCTGATCGGACCAATGCTGTTCGGAGGTTATTTTGGCGATGCCATACAGATTCTGCCCCGGCATGAGGCGATCGCGAAAATGTCGGCGGAATATCATGGGATAGGCGGGATGATGGCTCATGCCGTTACGACCTTGCCGTTCTGGTTCTCGGTTGCCGGCATTTTCACCGCCTGGTATCTGTACATGGCCAGAACCGAACTGCCGGCGAAAATCAGCCAGGCCGCCGGACCGCTCTATGTTCTGCTCGATCGCAAATATTTCATCGACGAACTGTATTCCTGGCTCTTCGCAGGCGGGTCACGCGCTCTCGGGCGGGGATTATGGAAATTTGGCGATGTAATGGTGATCGACGGATTTTTTGTCAACGGCACGGCGCGAGTGGTGGCCGCGACCGCCATGCTGATGCGCCATTTCCAGTCCGGCTACATCTATCATTATGCGTTCACCATGATCGTCGGCGTATTCGTACTGATGAGTCTGTGGCTATTCGTGTAGGACAGCAATACAAAAACAATTATCGAGAGTTCGGCATTGCATCGTTTGCATGCCAAAAGAATAAAACGGAATAAACATGTTGTTTGGTTTTCCCTTACTGAGTCTGGTCATCTGGCTGCCCATCCTCGCCGGTATCGGCGTGCTGGCAACGGGTGGCGACCGCAATGCCCAGACCGCGCGATGGATCGCGCTGGCCGGATCCGTGGCGGGATTCCTGGTTGCGATCCCGCTTTATACCCGCTTCGATCCCTTGACGAACGCCATGCAGTTCGTCGAATACAGCCCGTGGATCGAGCGCTTCAACATTCACTATCACCTGGGCATCGATGGCATCGCCATGCCCCTGATTCTGCTCAACTGCTTTACCACTCCGCTGGTCGTGATCGCCGGCTGGCAGGTGATCAGCAAGCGGGTGTCCCAATACATGGGTGCGTTTCTTATCATGTCCGGTATCGTGAATGGCGTATTTTCAGCGCTCGACGCTATTCTGTTCTATGTCTTCTGGGAAGCATCCCTGATTCCGATGTTTCTCATCATCGGCATCTGGGGCGGGCCCAACCGCGTGTATGCGGCCATCAAGTTTTTCCTGTACACGCTCCTGGGCTCCCTGCTCATGCTGGTGGCGTTCATTTATCTGTATCAGGTTTCCGGCGGCAGTTTTGCGGTACTGGATTATCACCGGCTGCCGTTGCCGCTAACGCCGCAAATACTGATATTTATCGCCTTCCTGCTGGCGTTTGCGGTAAAGGTGCCCATGTGGCCGGTTCATACCTGGCTGCCGGATGCCCACGTCGAAGCGCCGACCGGCGGATCGGTCGTGCTGGCGGCAATACTGCTGAAGCTCGGCGGTTATGGATTCCTGCGTTTTTCGCTTCCCATCGCGCCGGACGCGAGCCATTATCTTTCCGGCATGATGATCGTGCTGGCGCTGATCGCGGTCGTGTATATCGGGTTCGTCGCACTGGTGCAGGCGGACATGAAAAAGCTCATCGCCTATTCGTCGGTATCGCACATGGGATTCGTCACGCTCGGTTTCTTCCTGTTCAACGCGTATGGGCTGGAAGGCGCCATGGTGCAGATGATCTCGCACGGTTTCATCTCGGGCGCGATGTTCCTTTGCGTTGGGGTCATGTACGACAGGCTGCATTCGCGGCAGATCGCCGATTATGGCGGCGTGGCCAATAAAATGCCCGTATTCGCGGCGTTTTTCATGCTGTTCGCCATGGCCAACTCGGGATTGCCCGGGACCAGCGGCTTCGTCGGTGAGTTCATCGTCATCATGGCGGCCATCAAAGTCAATTTCTGGTATGGTTTTTTTGCCGCCATCACGCTGATTACCGGGGCCGCCTACACGCTCTGGATGTACAAGCGTGTGATATTCGGCGCGGTGGTGCATCCCAGCGTGGAAGGGATGAACGACATCAATGGCCGCGAGATTCTGATGCTCGCGATTCTGGCGCTGGCGGTACTATGGATGGGGCTTTATCCGCTTCCCTTGATGGAAGTCATGCATACCACGGTGGATGATTTGCTGGCGCATGTCGCTCGCAGCAAGCTGTAGCCGCACTGAGCCAATGAGCAAAGAAACAAGCCTGCCTGTTTGAGGATGACAATGAATTTTTTGCAGCCTGATTTTACACCCGCCTATCCGGAAATATTTCTGCTGCTGATGGTTTGCGTGGTATTGCTGGCCGATATTGCCTGGGGTAGGGAAAAGCCTCATCTTGCCTATCTGCTTGCGCAGTTTTCCCTGCTCGGCTGCGTGCTGATCACGTTCACGACTGCCTCGTCCGGTGTGGTCTACACATTCTCGGGTATGTTCGTGGACGACGCCTTGGCCGATATACTGAAGATGATGGTGTATGTCACGGTGTCGGTGGTACTGGTGTATTCGCGAACCTATATTTCCGTGCGGGGCATGCTCAGCGGGGAGTTCTTCAGCCTGGCGCTGTTTGCGACGCTCGGCATGATGGTCATGATTTCCGCCAGCCATTTTCTGACGCTCTACCTGGGCCTCGAGCTTCTATCGCTCTCGCTTTACGCCATGGTGGCGCTGCGGCGCGATTCCGGAGAAGGTACCGAGGCGGCAATCAAATTTTTTGTCCTTGGCGCGCTGGCTTCGGGTTTCCTGCTTTACGGCATGTCGATGATATACGGGGCGACCGGCTCCCTCAATATCGCGCGCGTAACCGAAGTGATTCAGACGGGCGCGATGAGCCATACGGTATTGGTGGTGGGCGTCGTGTTCATCGTTGCCGGCATCAGTTTCAAATTGAGCGCGGCGCCTTTTCATATGTGGGCTCCAGATGTTTACGAGGGAGCGTCCACCGCAGTCGTTTTGTTCATCGGCTCGGCGCCCAAGCTGGCCGCTTTCGGTTTCGTCATGCGTCTGCTCGCCGAAGGCCTCGGGCCTATGGTGGGAGATTGGCAGGGAATGCTCATCATTCTGGCAGTCACCTCGATGCTGATCGGCAATATCGCCGCCATTGCCCAGACCAATATCAAGCGCATGCTGGCGTATTCCACGATCTCGCACATGGGTTTCGTGCTGCTCGGCGTTCTCAGCGCGGACGGGAACGGATACAGCTCATCGATGTTTTACGTAGTGGTGTATGTGCTGATGACCCTGGGTACGTTTGGCATCATCATGCTTTTGTCACGCGAGGGCTTCGAGGCCGACAAGCTCGACGATTTCAAGGGGCTCAACCGGCGCAACCCGTGGTACGCGTTCATCATGCTGCTGCTGATGTTTTCGATGGCCGGCATTCCGCCCACGGTGGGTTTTTACGCGAAACTGTCGGTGCTGCAGGCGGTTCTCAATGCCGGATACATCTGGCTGGCGATCGTGGCGGTGCTGCTGTCGCTCATCGGGGTGTTTTATTACCTGCGTATCGTCAAGCTGATGTATTTTGACGAATCAGAGACCGATGCGCTCATCTCGCCCCAGGGCGATGTCAAACTACTGCTAAGTGTGAATGGTCTGGCGATACTCGCATTCGGGTTTTTTCCCCAGGCGCTGATGGCATGGTGCGCTTACGCTATTCAGCATTCATCCATATAGCGTAATACCCGGCGTTTTATCGTCTACTTACGTTAGCCGACCTCAAGAGAGTTCAGCATGCGCAAGTGGCTGTTACCCGCAGTGTTCGACTGGTTCCCCGAGTCCTGCGGGGCGGTAACCATTAGTGATCCCGAACGAGTACGGCGCCCCCACGCAATCCTTGCTCACGCCGAGAACGTGCTCTCCAAGAGCGAATCGGATTTCTCCGTTGCCGACTCAATTCTTGGTCTGAGGCGAGCGATCAACAGCCGATTGCAGCACCTCGACGAGATATACGCGTTCCGGGAAATGTTCCCAAAGCAGGTTGGTTCCCTTGAAAGGCTCGA
>DASVYI010000162.1:0-2308 GCA_036392275.1 Nitrosospira sp.
GAATGGATGAGATGCCGATTATGGCGGTGGCGAGCTTGACCTTGAGCACCGATGCATTGACATGCGATAGCCACTCCGGCTGATCGGGATGTCCCTCTAGATTCATGCGTGAGACGAAAGTTTCATAACCCCCGATGATCACCATGATGAGCAGATTGGAGATCATCACCACATCGATCAGACCCAATACGACCAGCATGATGGTCGTCTCGTTGGTCTTGGTGGGTCTGGCCGCGCCTTCGATCGCAACGGCGTCCAGTATATGCTGCAGCGCTGCCTGATTACCCATTACGGCGCCGATCAAATCAAGCAACTCGACCCAGAAGTGATACACATAAACACACTGGGCGAGTATCAGCCCAAGATACAAGGGTAATTGCAGCCAGCGCGTGGCGAAGATGAAATATGCCAGAGGCTGGATTCTCTTGGGATTGACAGCGGGACGAGAGTCAGTGGAGTTCTCGTTGGTTTCCATAAATGGCGGGTTCGAGCTCTTCCGGTAAAAGAGCCGCCATTTTACACGGCTGATCCCGTTTTGTTATTACCGTTATTGGCGTCGAGGGAATTTTTAAGTTTTCGCCGGTATTTCCGTTGATATCGACATTGGCATTGCCGCTCACCCGTGCTTCCGTGCGCCTGGCATCCCGCCAGGTCTGCCGATACGGAAATGCCGGGCCTTACCCGCAAACCGAATCCTCGCTGCGCCTTTCCGCCCGGGGGTCACATGTGCGATAATTCTGCGCACTCTTGAGAGGAAAATTCATGGACGAAAACAGAAGCAAGGCGCTGGCGGCAGCGCTTTCCCAGATCGAGAAACAGTTCGGCAAAGGTTCGATCATGCGCCTGGGCGCCAGCGATGTCGCCAAGGACGTCGAAGTGATTTCGACCGGTTCGCTGGGGCTGGATATCGCGCTGGGGGTGGGTGGCCTGCCCCGTGGCCGGGTTGTCGAAATCTACGGGCCGGAATCCTCCGGCAAGACCACGCTCACTCTGCAGGTCATCGCGCAGATGCAACGGATGGGCGGCACGGCGGCGTTCATCGACGCGGAACACGCGCTCGACCCGCAATACGCGCAAAAAATCGGCGTCAATGTACAAGAATTATTGATATCCCAGCCCGACAATGGCGAGCAGGCCTTGGAGATTGCCGACATGCTGGTACGGTCCGGCTCGGTCGACGTGGTGGTGGTGGACTCCGTCGCGGCCCTGACACCCCGTGCCGAAATCGAAGGAGAAATGGGCGAGCCCCAAATGGGCCTGCAGGCGCGGCTGATGTCCCAGGCGCTGCGCAAACTTACCGCCAACATCAAGCGCAGCAACACCATGGTGATTTTCATCAATCAGATACGCATGAAAATCGGTGTCATGTTCGGCAGTCCCGAAACCACGACCGGCGGCAACGCATTGAAATTCTATGCGTCGGTGCGTCTCGATATACGCCGCACCGGCTCCATCAAGAAGGGTGAAGAGGTCATCGGCAGCGAAACCCGTGTCAAGGTAGTCAAGAACAAGGTAGCGCCCCCGTTCAAGCAGGCCGAATTCGATATTCTCTACGGCGAGGGAATTTCGCGTGAGGGCGAAATCATCGAGCTGGGCGTGCAGCACAAGCTGATCGAGAAATCCGGCGCCTGGTATGCCTATAAGGGGGACAAAATCGGGCAGGGCAAGGATAATGCGCGCGAGTTTTTGAAAGAACACCGCGACATCGCGATGGAAATAGAATCGAAGATTCGCGCAGCCGTGGGTGTCGCCAATCCGGCCGAAACGGTCAGTGCATAGCCGCCCCCGCTGACTGCGCGAGCGGTTGCCCGTCACGTCACGCGAACCGCCATGCCTCATGGGCTGAGCCTGAAAACCCGCGCCCTGGCCCATCTTGCGCGCCGGGAGCATTCCCGGCTGGAGCTGGAAAAAAAGCTCGCATCGCACGCCCAGACCCCCGAAGCGCTTGCGGACGTTCTCGATGCCCTCGAACAGTGCGGCGCGCTGTCATCCGCTCGCGTGGTCGAGCAGGTGATACACATGCGCAAAAGCAGGTTCGGCAGCCAGCGGATCGTGCATGAGTTGCGTGTAAAAGGCATCGCCGAGAATTTAATCGCCGCAGCGTTGCCCAATATCGAGGAAGCTGAGCAGTCCAGCGCTTATGAAGTATGGCGGAAAAAGTTCGGCGCCATGCCGGCGAATGCAAAAGAGTTTGGCAGGCAGATGCGTTTTTTGAGGGGCCGGGGTTTCGCGTCAGAAACGATAAGCCGGGTGTTGCGTCATGCGGACAGGGAAGAATAATGCCACAAAAAATAACACAAAAACTGTT
>DASVYI010000163.1:0-6310 GCA_036392275.1 Nitrosospira sp.
CTCGGGACGGGCGAATTCCCAGGGATTGCCATAACGCAACCAGTTATCGGGGTGCTCGATTTGCCTGCCATCCTCGATGCGCTGCGTGAACATGCCATATTCATAACGGATGCCGTAGCCGTAACCAGGAAGATCGAGCGTCGCCATGGAGTCGAGGAAGCAGGCGGCCAGCCGCCCCAGGCCGCCATTTCCAAGCGCGGCATCCGGCTCTATTTCACGTACATCATCCAGAGTGATCCCCGATTCCCTGCATGCTTCACGGAATTGCTGGTCAAAACCGAGATTGTGCACGCTATTCATCAGCGTGCGTCCCATCAAAAACTCCAGGGAGAAATAGTAAACCCGCTTGACGTCGTGGATGTAATAGCTGCGCATGGTTTCCATCCAGCGATCAATCAAGCGGTTGCGCACCATATAGGCAGCTGCGAAGAACCTGTCGCGATCGGTAGCGGTAATGGGGTCCTTGCCTACCGAATAGGTCAGACAGTTGGCAAGGGATTGCTGGATAGAGTCCGTATCGAAACCAACCTTTTCGTGCTCGAAAATGGATTTCCTTAAAGAATCAGTCATGGCTCATCCAATGATATTTACATAATTAATAGAGGGGTCGTTGCGCCCAGGTATAACTCATCCCAATATGCAGGACATCAATAAGCTTGTAGATCAGCACCCTCCGGATTCAGGGAATGTCGCCAGAACTGATCGTCATTATCGAACAAACGATAGGTGCCGCGTGGGCCCCAGCTTCCCGCCTGGTAGCCATTGATGAAATCGCGTTCCATCGCCCATACCTTGATAACGGGATCCACCGTGCGCCATGCCCATTCCACTTCATCGATGCGCAGGAACAGGGAATGATCTCCTTGCATGACATCCAGCAGCAAGCCCTCGTACGCGTCATGTTCCTCTTCGCTGCTTTTGCGGTAGGTCGCGTCCAGGCTTATCGAGCGGGTATTCAGATCGAGTCCCGGCACTTTGACCTGCACCTCCATTTTTAGACAGTCATCGGGTTGAATGCCCAGCAGAATCCAGTTCGGATGTGGCGACTCGCGGTGCGAGTGGCGCAGCAAGTCCCGTGGCGGATTTTTGAAACGGATGCAGATTGCGGAACTGTTTTCCGCCATGCGTTTGCCGGTACGCAGATAGAACGGGACGCCGGCCCAGCGCCAGTTATCGATGAACAATTTCAGTGCCGCATACGTTTCCGTGGCGCTATCCGGCGCCACGCCCGGTTCGTCCACATAACCGGGAACGGGCTTGCCGCCGATGATGCCGCTGGTATATTGTCCGCGAAAGGCGTGGGCATGCACCGAGTTCTGCGTGATCGGCCGTATCGCCTTCAGCACTTTCACTTTTTCATCCCGCAGATGTTCGGCGGATAGTGTTACCGGCGGTTCCATCGCCACCAGGGCCAGTAGTTGCATCAAGTGGCTCTGGATCATGTCGCGCAATGCGCCCGCTCCTTCATAATAATCGGCGCGTCCCTCGACGCCCAGCGTTTCGGAATGGGTAATCTGCACGTGGTCGATGTAATGGTTATTCCACAGCGGCTCCAGCAATATGTTGGCGAAGCGAAACACGATCACGTTCTGGACAGTGCCTTTGCCGAGATAGTGATCGATGCGATAAATTTGTGGTTCGTTCAAATGATGGTACAGGCTTTTTTGCAACGTCTGTGCGCTGAGCAGGTCGTAGCCGAACGGTTTTTCGATTACCACGCGACACCAGCCTTTGTCCTCCTTGAGGAGGCCCACCGTACCAAGCTTGTCGATGATCGACGGAAACTCGGAAGGACGCACTGCCATATAGAATACGAGATTGGGAGAAAAGCCGGGGGTTTCTTCCAGCTTCTTCCGCAAGTCCGGATAGGAATCGCTGCTGCCGGGGGGATTGGGGTGGTAGTGCAACCGGGCCCGGAACCGCGCGAACACCTGCTCATCAAATCCTCCGGGGAATCCGGATCGGAGCATGCCGGATACCTCTTCAATCCATTGGCCGTCATCCCATGGCTCCAGGCTGCAACCGAGTATCGCCATGCTTTCCGGCAATCGTTTGGCAATTTCCAGCCGAAACAGGGCGGGGATCAATTTCCGCCGTGACAAATTGCCACTGGCTCCGAAAATCACCACAACACACGGCTCGATAGTTTTCATTTTTCTGCCTTTTATCTTTCACCGCCGGCGCGGCGGGCATCGTGAAGCATGAGTGCCGATAGTTATCCGGCCATTCTAAATATTCTTTATCAATATATTCTCGCCTTCGGAGGAAACGATTCCACCGTCAATGGTTTCAACCGGACCGGTTTGTAGTCCAGGCGCCGGTTCTCGCTAAAGTACAAAGTATGTTTGAGCCATTTGTCGTCATCGCGCCCGGGAAAATCTTCACGCGCATGAGCGCCGCGGCTTTCGGTGCGTGCCTCGGCAGAAACCATGGTCGCTACGGCCACCTCGATCAGATTGTCGAGTTCCAGCGCCTCAACGCGGGCAGTATTGAATACCCTGCTTTTATCCCTGATCACCGTATGCCTGGCGCGTTCCGCTACTTCGTCGATCTTTACCAGGCCCTGCTTGAGCATTTCCGCGAAACGGAATACGCCGCAATGCGTCTGCATGGTCTTACGCAGGGCGTCGCTGACCTGCGCCACGCTTTCGCCGTCTTTCTGCCCATCCAGGCGGGCAAGCCGCGCGAGTGCCCGGTCGGCAGCATCCGCGGGTAGCTGTTTGTGATGGGGGTTCTTTTTCAGATCGTCGATGATCTGGCCGGCAGCGGCACGGCCGAACACCAGGATATCGAGCAGTGAGTTGGTTCCGAGACGATTGGCGCCGTGCACGGAAACACAGGCGCATTCCCCTGCGGCATACAGGCCTTGCACGACCTCCTCGGGTCCCGTTTTGTAGGGGGCCACCACTTGCCCATAATAATTGGTAGGGATTCCGCCCATCATGTAGTGTGCGGTAGGCACAACCGGGATCGGGTCACGGATGGGGTCCGCATTGGCGAATTTCATGGAAATCTCCCGGATTCCCGGCAGGCGCGACTTGATCACATCCGCGCCCAGATGGTCGAGCTTCAGCAGGAGATGATCGGCATCCCTGCCACATCCGCGCCCTTCCATGATTTCCAGTGTCAGTGCGCGCGATACCACATCCCTGCTGGCAAGATCCTTGGCATGCGGCGCATAGCGTTCCATGAAACGCTCGCCATCCTTGTTGAGCAGGTATCCGCCTTCTCCGCGCACCGCCTCGCTGATCAGAACACCCACGCCGTATACGCCGGTCGGGTGGAACTGCCAGAACTCCATGTCCTGCAGCGGGATTCCGGCGCGCGCCGCCATACCCAGGCCATCTCCCGTATTGATGAATGCGTTCGTACTGGCGCTGAATATGCGCGCGGCCCCGCCGGTCGCGAACAGGGTGGCTCTCGCCTGAAGCACCATGACTTCCCCAGTTTCGATATCCAGCGCGGTGATGCCGCAGATGTCACCTTCCTCATCGCGAATCAGGTCCAGTCCCATCCATTCGACAAAAAACTGGGTATTGGCTCGTACATTGCGCTGGTAGAGCGTGTGCAGCATGGCATGGCCGGTGCGGTCCGCCGCCGCGCACGACCGGGTGGCCTGCGCACCACCGAAATTCTGCGACTGGCCACCAAACGGACGCTGATAAATCTTGCCGTTCTCGAGGCGATCGAACGGCATGCCGTAGTGCTCCAGTTCATATACCACTTCGCTGGCCTGACGGCACATGAATTCGATGGCATCCTGATCCCCCAGGTAATCGGAACCTTTTACGGTATCGTACATGTGCCAGTGCCAGTTATCCTCGGTGACGTTCCCGAGGGCTGCGGCGATACCTCCCTGTGCCGCCACCGTATGGGAACGCGTAGGGAATACTTTGGACAGCACGGCTACCTTGAGACCCGCTTCCGATAGTTGCAACGCGGCGCGCATGCCGGCGCCACCGGCACCGACAATGACCGCGTCGAACTTCCTTTTAGCTATTGCCACGCCAACCCCACACTTCCCTTCGCAGACACTCGATAATGACTCACAGTCCCCATAGAATTTCCACCGACCAAACGGTATAAAACAACAAAGATAATATGACCAGTATCTGTAACGTCAGGCGGGTGCCGGTCGCATGAACGTAATCCATCAGGATATTGCGCATGCCGATCCAGGCGTGCCAGAAAAGGCTCGCCAGAAACAGAAAAGATGCGATACGCATCCATTGATTGCTGAATACCGCTTTCAATGCGGCGTAATCACGAGGCGGAGAAATCAGCAGCACCATGGCGAGGCACAGGACAAATACCACCATTACCACCGCGGTTACGCGCTGCGCCAGCCAGTCGCGCAGGCCGTAGTGCGCACCGGTGACTATGCGCTTTGCCATAACGATATGCCGATCAGCGCGGTGAGGATGATTCCGCCCGCCAGCACGATCTTGCTAGTCAGGCGCGCCGGCTGAAGCGCTATGCCATAGTGCAGATCCAGCCCGAGAAAACGAATGCCCGCAAGGAGATGATGCAGAAAGAACCACAAGGCGAGTATCAGCCCGGCCTTGAATAAAGGGTTCGCGAAAAGCGATTGAAACTGTGCATAACCCTGCGGCGAACCCAATGCCAGTTCGAGCCCGGAAAGAAGCAGCGGGATACCGGGGAAAAACAGCAGCGCGCCACTTATACGATGCAGGACTGAAATCACAGCCGGTAGCGGCTGCCGGATTTCCAGAAGGTTGAGATACTTTGGGCGGCGTTGTTTTTGCAATTGTTTATCCCGATGCTGCGGAGCAGGTCAAGTTTAGACGGTTATACCGGGGGATACAACCGCATGCATCCAAAGAGTGTAATGATCCTAAATCCGGCAGTTGATCGCTTTTCTTCGGTTTGGTCCCATGATCCACAAAGATTTTTCGAGAAAATTGACCTTCACGCTTTTGGTGAGTTCGCTACGGGGCGGATTGCACGCTTTTTGTGGCACATGGCTGCGTTGCAACTCCTTGGAATGGAATAGCCATTCCGCGTCGTTGCGTCTTGCCCTGTGCCCCAAAAACCGCACACTCCACCCCGTTCAACTGCCAGATTTAGGATGATCCAAATTGACAGTCCAGGTGAATCTTTCTATAGTCGGCCAAATTTGCCCTCGCTGCGCATAAATGCTTCAGGCATGACCGGCATGACACCGGCTTGGTTTCACTGCGAGCGATGGGCGGTTTTCCGTACCGGCAATCTCCTACAGGAGCACAAGAATGAACACTCCCATCCGCATCGCGGTCACGGGCGCCGCGGGCCAGATCGGCTACAGCCTTTTGTTTCGTATCGCGGCCGGTGAGATGTTGGGGAGAGATCAGCCCGTCATTCTGCAATTGCTGGACATACCGCAATTGCTGCCTTCGCTCACGGGCGTTTTGATGGAGCTGGAGGATTGCGCGTTTCCCCTGCTGGCCGGCGTTACGGCAACCGATGATCCCAGAACGGCTTTTCGGGATGCGGGCATAGCCATGCTGGTAGGCGCGCGCCCGCGCAGCAAGGGCATGGAGCGCAGGGATCTGCTGGAAGCGAATGGCATCATATTCTCGACCCAAGGAAGGGCACTGGATGAAGCGGCCCGCCGCGACGTCAAAGTGTTGATCGTGGGCAACCCCGCCAATACCAATGCGTACATCGCGATGAAAAATGCGCCCGGCCTGAACCCCGGCAATTTTTCGGCGATGATGCGGCTGGACCACAACCGCGCGTTATCCCAGGTATCCGCCAAAATCGCAAAGCCAGTCTCGGGCATCAGAAAAATGATCGTGTGGGGCAATCACTCACCCACGCAGTATCCCGATCTCACCCGTGCCGAAGCGGATGGCGGCAGGGTGGTGGATCTCATCGACGATCCAGATTGGGTGAAAAACTATTTCATTCCCCACGTTCAGAATCGCGGCACCGAGGTGATTGCGGCGCGCGGCCTGTCGAGCGCCGCCAGCGCCGCAAACGCGGCCATCGGCCATATGCGCGACTGGGTGTCCGGCACGAGGGACGACGATTGGGTGTCGATGGCCATTCCGTCGGATGGCAGCTACGGAATTCCGGAAGGCGTCATGTATGGCTTCCCGGTAATCTGCCGCGATTCCGCTTATCGACTCGTGCCCGATTTGAAGATAAGCGAATTCGACAGGGAACAAATGGATATCACATATCGCGAACTGGTGGAAGAGCGCGAATCGGTAAAGCATCTGATCCCCAATACCTGACACTTTCTGGCATCGACAATACATTCGTGATCGTCTCAGCGGGTTTCCATTTTCGCACCGCGCTTGCCCAG
>DASVYI010000164.1:0-4878 GCA_036392275.1 Nitrosospira sp.
CAAGGAGTTGCAACGCAGCCCTGTGCCGCAAAAAACGTGCAATCCGCCCCGTAGCGGAGTCACCAAAAAGGTGAACACCAAGCTTCGTAAAAAATCTTTATGGATCATAGCGATCAAGTTAAAGATGAGCGGTCAACTGCCGGATTTAGGTTCAAACATTATCCAGGGTTTTCAGCGCTGAAGGTGATGCGATTGTAACCGGCCAGCCGCGCGGCCTCCATGACGGTCATAACAGACTGATGAGTGGCTTGCGCATCTGCATGGATTACGACTGACGGATCGGGCTGGTCGCCCGCCGCGGTGCGCAGTGCATGACTCAGCGCCTCACTGCTCGGAACCTTAATTGGCAGGCCGTTTATCATATAGCTGCCGGCTACGGTAATCCCGACGTCAATGACGTTTGCGCGTTCAGACGGTTTTTCGGACACCGCCTGGGGCAGGCTGATTTCAAGTTCGGAAAATTTTGAGTAAGTGGTAGTAATGGTGAGAAAAATAAGAATGACCAGCAATACGTCGATCATAGGCACCAGATTGATTTCCGGATCTTCTTTTTGCCTGCCGCGCTGAAAATTCATAATGGTCAGTTATATTCCCGATCGGCGCTGCAAATCAGTCCTGCCGCTCGCCATGCACGATTTCCACCAGTTTCAGTGCCTGCAATTCCATTTCCACGACCAGCGCATCCACTTTGGCGCGAAAATAACGGTAAAAAATCATGCTCGGAATTGCTACCAGAATGCCAAACGCCGCATTGTAAAGCGCCACGGAAATGCCGTGAGCGAGCTGCGCGGGGTTGCTGCCGCCAGGCGAATTCGTGCCGAAGATTTCTATCATTCCGACCAATGTTCCAAAGAGCCCCATGAGAGGACTCAGGGAGGCGATCGTTCCCAATGTGGTGAGATAGCGTTCAAGATTATGAGCGACAGCACGGCCCGCTTCTTCGATCGATTCCTTCATGATTTCACGCGTGCTTTTATCGTTTTTCAAACCGGCGGCAAAAATCTGGCCCAATGGAGAATGCTTTTGGAGTCGCCCGAGCATATCCGCGCTGACACCGTTTTTCCGGTATTCCTGCAGCACTTTGGGCAGCAGATCCCGGGGTGTGACAATGCTTAGGCGCAGGGCCCATATCCGCTCACCTATGATGGCTACAGCGACCACGGAAGCCAGAATAATGGGCCAGATTGGCCAGCCGGCAGCTTGAATCAAGGCGAACACGCCGCAATCTCCTCAACGAGACCATCGTAATCAGAGCCGTAATGTAGCGTGCGCATGTAATTTCAGCAAGAATTGGTCATGTTTTTTTATCCGCCGTTATTGTGGATAAAATTGTGGAAAATTTGAAGATAAAGTGGATAAGTCATCCTTTCATAACAATTTTTTCTGAGCAGGACAGTTTTGAATTTAAGAATTAACATTGTAAAACAGAAGGTTGTATGAATATTCATGATTCGTGGACGTCCTCCCGGCATAGTTATACAGTTCGGCCAGGAAATGTGGATTATCTTAGATCCGGCAGTTGGACGAGGTGGAGTGCGTGGTTGTAAAATATGAAAATGAATCTAATCATGGAAATGGAAATCGCTCGCGAGATTTTGACGGTGAGCGATTTGAACCGCAGCGCCAAGGACTTGCTCGAACAGGCCTTCCCGTTATTGTGGGTCAGCGGGGAAATTTCGAACATCAAGCGTCATGGCTCCGGGCACTGGTATTTTTCGCTCAAGGATGCAAGTTCGCAGGTGCGCTGCGTCATGTTCCGGGACAAAAATCAGTACCTGAACTGGGAGCCAAGGGATGGCATGCAGGTGGAAGTGCGTGCGCTGGTCACGTTGTACCATGCACGCGGAGATTTTCAACTGAGTGTTGAAACCATCCGCCGGTCGGGACGCGGCGCGTTGTTTGAAGCTTTCGAACAACTCAAGGCACGGTTGGGAAAAGAGGGGCTGTTCGATCCCGCTCGCAAAAAACCGCTGCCGCTATTCCCAAAACAAATCGGAATTATTACTTCCCCCGCTGCGGCTGCATTGCATGACGTATTGACAACGCTCAAGCGGCGCATGCCTTCCATACCCGTGATCGTATATCCCGCGCCGGTACAAGGCGCGGGTGCGGGAGCGAAAGTGGCCGAGGCTATTCAACAGGCCACGAATCGCGCCGAATGCGACGTGCTGATCTTGTGCCGCGGCGGCGGGAGTATCGAAGATCTATGGGCTTTCAATGAGGAGGTCGTGGCGCGTGCGATCGCCAGATGTTTCATTCCCGTGGTGAGCGGCATAGGTCATGAGACCGACTTCACCATCGCGGATTTTGTTGCCGACGTCCGTGCGCCGACTCCGACAGGCGCATCCCAGCTCGTTTGCCCGGATCGCGAAGAACTATTGCATCAGGTGGGGCTCATGCGCGGGCGGCTGTGGCGGGAGATGCGGCGTGGAATCGAAAACCGCATGCAATACAGCGATATGCTGGGATGCCGCCTGATCCATCCCGGTAAGCGGATTGACAGTCAGCTTGTCCGGCTCCAGCGTTTGCGCGAGCGCCTTGCGCGCTCATGGCGGCAGAATCTCGAGGGCCGATACTGGCGTTTGCGCGAGCTCAACCAGCGCCGGACCGTGGTACGCCCGGATATCGACCGCCTGGTCGAGCGCCAGCATGATTTCCGTTCACGCTTGAGCCGGGCGATGGCTGCCAGGATCGAAATGCTCGGGGCGGGTCTGGAACACCAGCAGGCAAATCTCGCGCATCTCAACCCGGAGTCCGTGTTGGAACGCGGGTATAGTATCGCTTATAGCCAGAGCGGCGCCGTGCTGAGAAACAGTGCGCAGGTTAGTACAGGGGATACGATTCGGGTAATACTTGCGAAAGGATGGATCGGGGCAGCGATCAAGGAAAAGGGCGAGGGGAAAGTGGAAACGAAAGGGGAGGTGAAAAGGGAGGCGAAAAGGGAGGTGAAAAGGGAGGCGAAAAGAGAGACGTAGTGGGCAGGTTATCAATGGGGCACCCCAAAACTGTCCCACCGTCCCGGTCAATTTCGCTTATCCTATACAGCTCATGCGACGGCCTGCAAATTTCACGCTGTGCAAAATTGCGGTCCGCCATAAACGATATCGAGGTCTCCTGTAAGGCCGGTTAGCACCCGACAGCCCCCAGCGCCCATAGACAGCCCCTTCATCAGGATATATTTTCTCAATGGCAAGAACCTTTCTCACGCTCGGCGCCGTTAATGCGTTTTTCTGCGTCGTTCTCGGGGCGTTCGGTGCGCATGGTCTGAAACAGCGGCTTTCCGCCGAGATGCTTGTC
The DNA here is from genome assembly GCA_036392275.1 of Nitrosospira sp. Taxonomy (GTDB): domain Bacteria; phylum Pseudomonadota; class Gammaproteobacteria; order Burkholderiales; family Nitrosomonadaceae; genus Nitrosospira. Next base: position 3,298 of record DASVYI010000164.1, read on the forward strand.
GTATATCAGACTGGCGTGCAGTATCACTTCTATCATTCGCTGGCCCTCGTTGGAGTCGGCCTCATGCTGCTGCATTACCCCGCATCCAAACCCATGAGATTGTCGGGCTGGCTAATGCTTGCGGGAATAGTCCTCTTTTCCGTCAGTCTGTACGCGTTGAGCCTGACCGGCATGCGCGGACTCGGGGCCATCACGCCGCTCGGCGGCGTGGCATTCCTGAGCGCATGGGCGCTGCTCGCCTATGGGGCCTGGACCGCAAAATAGCCAAGCGGCGAGCGTAAGCCACTGTGCTGATCTCAATCTCATTGTGACGCTTTGCTTTTTTGCCCCGTGCCCGCGAGGGTTGGAATCCGCGCTTGCCGCCGAGCTGGAACAACTGGGCGCTTCGTTCGTGCAGGCGCGTGCGGGCGGCGTGCAATTTCAGGGTGACTGGCGCACCTGCTACCGAGCCAATCTGCTGAGCCGCATTGCCAGCCGTGTTCTGTGGCAGGTTGCCAACGAACCTTATGCGGGTGAAACAGATGTGTACAATATCGCCCGCACACTGCCGTGGAACGAATGGTTTGACTCCTCGCTCACTATCCGGGTCAACGTTGCCGCCACCAAGTGCCCGCTTCGCAGCCTGGATTTCGTCACCCTCAAGATCAAGGACGCCGTTTGCGACAAGTTCCGCGACGCTACAGGGGGGCGCCCCAGCGTAGATACGGCGCGCCCTGATATGCGTATCCATGGTTTTTTGGACGCGCAAAAATTTTCCCTGTATCTGGACACGTCGGGTGAGGCATTGTTCAAGCGCGGCCTCAGGAAAACAGCAGGAGAAGCTCCAATACGAGAAAATCTCGCTGCCGGGATTTTGTGCCTGGCAGGCTGGCAACCGGGCATACCGCTGCTCGATCCAATGTGCGGCAGCGGCACGTTTTTGCTCGAAGCCGCACAAATTGCCCTGAATATCGCTCCAGGACTGGGGCGGAACTTTGCCTTTCAAAAGCTGAGGAATTTCGATCAGCAGCAATGGGATCAGCTCAAGGAAACAGCATTGATTCGACAAAACCCAAAAACGCGGCAGCCGATATTCGGCAGTGACCTGTACGGCGACACCCTGGCCGCTGCTCGTGAAAACGTATTTGCGGCGGGTTTTTCCGAAGTCGTTACGCTGAAGCAGGCAAACGTACTGGAAATTTCGGCGCCCGCGCCTGCCGGTTTTATCGTTACCAATCCTCCTTATGGGGTGCGCATAGGGGAACGGCAAGCCCTCGACGCCTTCTATCCGAAACTCGGGGATGTGCTGAAGAAAAAATTCAGTGGCTGGAACGCATACATCATGACCGCGGACCCGTTGCTGCCAAAGTCCATACGTTTAACGCCTTCGCGCCGTATCCCCTTATTCAATGGTGCGCTGGAATGCCGTTTACTGGAATACAGGATGGTAGCTGGAGGGATGCGAAAAATGAAAATAAACAGTAAACAAACGGTGCTGGGTACTGGCCGGACGGAATAAGACGGCAGGATCATGAAACCGGGAATCAGGTTGATCGGGTCAATCAGGTCAATTTTTCTATTGATATTTCTGGGTTGTACATG
>DASVYI010000165.1:0-6410 GCA_036392275.1 Nitrosospira sp.
TCGATTCCAAAATTGCGGTTGTGGCCAGGTGGCTGATGGGTGACCGGCTTTTTGCATGGGGCGTGCGACGCCAGATGAAGTTGTAGGCCTGGCAGCACTTTCCAGTCCTGATCCGCCCTGATCCGTCCTGATCAAATATCACGTTTTACTGAGGTGCTATTTAGGAGATCCCGGTCCTTTGCCGCCGGCATTTGCCGCTGCAAAAATATCCCATACGGCGATGAACAGCGCTGCAATGACCGGTCCGATGACGAAACCGTTAAGCCCGAAAAGGACCATGCCGCCCAGTGTTGAAATGAGTATTACGTAGTCGGGTATCTGGGTATCCTTGCCGACGAGCAGGGGCCGCAGTATGTTATCCACCAAGCCGATTACAAATACGCCGAACAGGATAAGGACCACGCCCTGCCATACCGCTCCGGTAACCAGAAAATAGATCGCGACGGGTGCCCAGATCAGCCCCGCGCCCACGGCGGGTAATAGAGACAGGATGGCCATCACAAACCCCCAGAGCAGCGCTCCCTGTATGCCGAGAAAGTAGAATATCAGTCCGCCCAGCAAGCCTTGCGCGGCAGCCACGGCAAGATTGCCTTTGACGGTGGCGCGAACGACTGTGGTAAATTTACTGAGCAGATGGTGCTTGTGTTCCGCGCTGAGCGGTATGGCCTGATTTATCTTGGAAGTTAAAATGGCGCCGTCACGCAGCAGGAAAAACAGCAGGTACAGCATGATGCCAAAACTGACGATAAACTCGAACGTATTCTGCCCGATACTGAGCGCTTCTGTCGCAATGCGCTGACTTCCCTGCAAGACGCCGTTTGATAGCGCATCCCGCAGCTCTGCAAGATTTCCTATTCCGGAACGGTTCATTAGGTGGATTACCCATGCAGGCAGGCCGTTCATGATTTGATGAGCATATTCGCCGAAATTCAGCTCGCCGGAGCGGATTCGCTGATAAACGGCCAAGCCCTCCTGTAACAGCGAAGATACAATCGCTGTTAACGGTAGGATCACCATGATCAGGCAGAGCAGCAAAGTCGTGAGCGCGGCAAGATTCCGCCGCTGGTTCATGATGATAAGGAGCCTCCGGTAAAATGGCGTGAATATAATGGCCAGAACGGAACCCCAGAATACCGCGCCGTAGAAGGGCAGCAGTATCCACCCGAATGCCAGCGAAACGGCGATCAGGATGAGCAGGAAGGTTTTTTGCTGAATTTCCGGAAAGTTCATATTCAACCTAACTCCGGCAGTTGACTGCTCATTTTTTTAACTTTATCGCTATGATCCACAATGATCTTTTGCCACACTTGACGTTCACTTTTTTGGTGAGTTCGCTACGGGGCGGATCGCACGTTTTTGCGGTACATTGGCTGCGTTGCAACTCCTTGGAATGGCGCCCTGGAGCGTCGCCCGAGGGGCCCCGCGAAGCGGGGATCGGGCAGCGGCGGGGATGCCCGGCCGCGCTTATGGCACGTTGGGGCGCCCGCATCCCGCTACGGGGTCGCATCTTCCTGCGGAAGAAACTGCTCCGCCCTTCGCGGTCGCGCCATTCCGCGTCATTGCGCCTTGCCCTGCACCCCAAAAACCGCACACTCCGCCCCGTCCAACTGTCGGATCTAGGTTCGAGCAATCGCAAGATGGAGCATTTTTTATCCGTAATCATAATCATTATGGGGCATTCGTCCCGGTTACGGATCAATTCCTACATTAACTTGGCCTAAGGTTGGGCGGTGGTGTGAAAAAAGCGGAGAGTTCCGGTACATTCATGGAGGACCTTGTTCACCGTCAATACCGAAGCGATGAAGCAGGGCTATGGATTAGAGCGCCGCTGAGTTCCGGAGCCTGAGTAATTCCACGGTGCATAGCCTGGCCGCGGCTTTCCGGTCGTCTTCCCGTTTGAGCGGATGCATCAAGAAAAAGTCAGCGGGAATTCAACCACGCGTCCAGCCCAGCCTGTGCAATTTGTGCGTCCTGGTTGGATCGTACCCCGCTGACGCCTATCGCACCGATGAACTGGCCGCCTGCATGGATGGGCAGACCCCCCTCGATCGGCATCGCGCCAGGCAAACCGAGATAACGCAGGCGCCCCTCTGCGATATGGTCCTCCCACATTTTGGTGGGACGGCGAAAGGCGATGGCCGAGCGGGCCTTCCCGATCGCCACGTCAACACTGCCAAATTGAGTGTTGTCGAGGCGCAGCAGATGGATGAGGTGGCCGCCGTCATCGACGATGGTGATCACAACCGGCCAGTCGTTGCGTCTGGCTTCTGCCTCGGACGCAGCCGTGATGATTTTGGCATCATCGAGGGTGAGGATGATTTTATTGTTCATGAGGAATGCGGAGTCGAAAAAAATAAAGCACGCCGGTCGTTTCGGCGTGCTTTACAGGGCAACATGACGTGTTATATCAGCGGCACGATGAGCAGGGCCACGATGTTCATGATCTTGATGAGCGGGTTGATTGCGGGACCGGCAGTATCCTTGTAGGGGTCGCCGACGGTATCCCCGGTCACTGCCGCTTTGTGCGCCTCGGAGCCCTTGCCTCCAAAATGACCATCCTCGATATATTTTTTCGCATTATCCCAAGCCCCGCCGCCGGCTGTCATCGAGATGGCCACGAAGATTCCGGTAATGATGGCGCCAATCAGGACACCGCCCAATGCGACCGGGCCAAGCACGAGGCCGACAATCAGGGGAACCGCTACGGGAAGCAGCGAGGGGAGAATCATCTCCTTGATTGCCGCTTTGGTGACCATGTCCACCGCTCTGGAATAATCTGGTTTTGCCGTGCCCTCCATGATGCCGGGAATTTCCTTGAACTGGCGGCGCACTTCCACCACCACGGAACCGGCCGCGCGGCCGACGGCTTCCATCGCCATTGCACCGAACAGATAGGGCACCATCCCGCCGAGAAACAGGCCAATGATCACCATGTGATCGGACAAATCGAAGTTGACACTCTTACCGCCACTAGCGAGGGCATGGGTATAATCCGCGAACAGTACCAGCGCTGCCAGGCCGGCCGAGCCGATGGCATAGCCCTTGGTCACCGCCTTGGTCGTGTTGCCCACGGCATCCAGCGGATCAGTAATATTGCGCACTTCTGGCGGCAACCCGGCCATTTCTGCGATACCTCCGGCATTGTCGGTGATAGGACCGTAGGCATCGAGCGCCACAATGATTCCCGCCATCGATAGCATCGAGGTGGCGGCAATCGCAATGCCATATAATCCCGCCAGTTCAAAGGTGCCCCAGATTGAAAGGCAGACGACGATCACCGGGGCAGCCGTCGATTTCATGGAAACACCCAGCCCGGCAATCACGTTCGTGCCATGTCCGGTGCTGGATGCCTCCGCGATATGCCGGACCGGAGCAAATTCGGTGGACGTGTAGTATTCGGTGATCCACACCATGGCGGCGGTCAACGCCAGACCGACCAGGACGGAGAGGTACAGATTCATTGATGAAACCAGTTTGCCTTCGATCATTACGCCATCGCCCAGCATTATGGTGGTGATGGGATAGTACGCGATCGCCGCCAGCCCGCCCGCAACCGCCAGCCCGCGATATAACGCATTCATGATCTTGCCGCCCTCGCGTGCCTTGACAAAGTAACAGCCAATGATGGAAGCGATGATGGAGACTCCGCCCAGGACCAGAGGGTACATCGCCGCGTTGGGACCAGCATTGGTGATCAGGAGGCCGCCCAGCAGCATGGTGGCGATGATGGTCACGGCATAGGTTTCAAAAAGGTCAGCAGCCATACCGGCGCAGTCGCCGACGTTATCGCCGACGTTGTCGGCGATAACCGCCGGATTGCGCGGATCATCCTCGGGAATGCCCGCTTCGACCTTGCCCACCAGGTCGGCACCGACGTCGGCCCCTTTGGTAAAAATTCCGCCCCCGAGGCGCGCGAAAATGGAAATCAGTGAACTGCCGAATGCAACACCGACCAGAGCATGCGTTGCCTCGGATTCGGTGGAACCCATGCCGATAAGAACGCCATAATAACCGGCTACGCCGAGCAAGCCCAGCCCCACGACCAGCATGCCAGTGATCGCGCCGCCTTTGAAGGCGACATCCAGCGCGGCATTGAGGCCGTGACGCGCAGCCTCCGCGGTACGGACATTGGCGCGCACCGACACGTTCATGCCGATATAGCCGGTCAACCCTGACAAGAATGCGCCGAGAGCGAAGCCGATAGCCGTTTTCCAGCCCAGGGCCAAGAAAATCGCCACCAGGAGAATAACCCCGACGACGCTAATGGTGGTGTATTGGCGGTTCAGGTAAGCGGAGGCGCCTTGCTGAATCGCAAGGGCAATGTCGCGCATGCGCTCGTTGCCCGTGGGCAACGCTACAATCCATTTTATCGAAAGCGCCCCGTACACGAGCGCAGCCATCGCGCAACCAATCGCGATGAGTAAACCATTAGCCATTAAAATCTCCAGTTAAAGTCAGACTGCTGGGCACAATACGAAAATCCGGTTCATTCTCAAGCTGATATATCAATGCCGGGCGAAAATCACGCTCGTCCACGCTTCGTAATGCCTTTCGATGCGCTTCTCCCGTTTTCCCATCGGTTTTCCCAAGGAGGCTCAGATCGTGAAATCACCCAATTTTTTCGGGACCGCGACATTCTTCAGCCGCACATAATCCGGTAAACCGTCCTTGTAAGGGGGATAATCTTCCCCTTCGATGAGAGGCATGAGGTATTCCCGGCATTCGCCGGTAATCCCGAAACCATCGTTGCTGATGAAGTTCTTGGGCATCATTTTTTCAACATTGGCGACCTTCGATAGCTGCGCCATGCCGACCTGCCACTTGTAGGGGTCATTGGAAAGACGTTCTATCGTGGGCATTACCGAGTTGTGCCCGGCGATGGCGAACTCCACGGCGGCCTTGCCCATGGCATAGGCCTGTTCCACATCGGTTTTCGATGCGATGTGACGTGCGGCGCGTTGCAGATAATCCGCCACCCCCCAGTGATATTTGAGCCCCAGCCCATCCTTGATGATGTTTGCCACGACGGGCGCAACACCGCCAAGCTGGGCGTGGCCGAAAGCATCGCGCAAACCCTGGTCGGAAAGGAATTTGCCGTCTTCTCCTTTCACCCCTTCGGATACCACCACGGAGCAATAGCCAAATTTTTTGACATACTCGTCTACCTTGGCTAGAAATTTTGCCCTGTCGAACGGGATTTCCGGGAAAAGGATGACGATCGGGATTTCGCGGTCGGCACTGGATGCCAGACCGCCCGCCGCTGCGATCCAGCCGGCATGACGGCCCATCACTTCCAGTACGAACACTTTCGTCGATGTTTTCGACATGCTCGCCACGTCGAAGCTTGCTTCAAGCGTCGAGACGGCGATATATTTGGCCACCGAGCCGAAACCCGGGCAGCAATCCGTTATTGGAAGGTCGTTGTCCACGGTCTTTGGCACATGGATGGCCTGGACGGGGTAGCCAAGCGTACCGGATAGCTGGGATACTTTGAGACAGGTATCGGCGGAATCGCCGCCACCGTTATAGAAGAAATAACCGATGTCATGCGCTTTGAATACTTCGATCAGGCGTTCGTATTCGCGCCGGTTCTGTTCCAGGCTTTTCAGTTTGTAGCGGCAGGATCCGAATGCGCCGGATGGAGTATGACGCAGAGCCTGGATGGCCGAAGCGGAATCCTGACTGGTGTCGATCAGGTCTTCCGTGAGCGCGCCAATAATGCCGTTGCGGCCCGCGTAAACGTTGCCTATCTTCTCCCCATGCTGGCGTGCGGTTTCGATAACGCCAGCGGCGGAGGCATTGATGACGGCGGTGACCCCGCCGGACTGAGCGTAAAAGGCGTTCTTTGCTGCCATGTTTCCCCCTGATAATTAGAATCCTGGTGTCCCGGTATCCGTATCCTTGTCTTACCAACGGCATGTAAACCGGCACGCTTTCTCCCTGGCGCCTGGTCTGACGGCGCCATTATGCATCCGGCAACATCCGGGATCGCTGCCGTTGCGCTACTGCTTTATTCGCGATTAAAAAGGCGGGTAATGCCGAAACGAAACACTCAAGTCCCGCCGGGAGCTAAGATTGAAGTTATTTCAGTGACGCGAAAATGGCATCACGGATATTTTCAACCGATCCGGTCCCCGCTATTTTTACATATCTGGGGGCACCCTTTCCGCCATGAGCCGACCATCCGGCATAATATTCTACCAATGGTTTAGTCTGCGCGTGATAGATTTCCAGCCGTTTTTTTACCGTTTCCTCCCTGTCGTCGTCGCGCTGTATCAGCGGTTCACCAGTCACATCATCCTTGTCATCCACCTTGGGCGGATTGAATATTACATGATAGATACGGCCCGAACCGGGGTGCATCCGCCGGCCTGACAGGCGCCGGATTATTTCTTCGTCGGACACGTCAA
>DASVYI010000166.1:0-7732 GCA_036392275.1 Nitrosospira sp.
AGCTCAAATCCAGGGGAGTGATTTCACGGAGTTGACTTTATTCACCCACAGAGTGGACTTTATTCACTATTTCCTTCCATACCCTTCCTTTCACCCTATACAGTTGTTGTTCAAATCTCGAACAATTAGCCCCGGTTATTGATCGGCAGTCGACAAACCACCATTTGACCGCCATTTGCCAATCTGGAACACAGGCATTTGAGTGCGAACCCCCTAACTGAAGCTATAGTTATAGAGGTCGCAGTTTTTTGGTGTCGAACTTCAGTTTGCACAAATGGAATCCCGAGTCTCGGCTGATTCCGGCCTTTCTCTCCGTTTGTGCAAGTGCAGTCTGATTATCCTTCTGGTTTCCCGAAACGGGAGGCCGATGGAAAATATGTTTGATCTCCTGGCTCCGATAACGAAACAGAACCGCACTCACTTCTCATAAGTAAACAAGTAAATGATGTATTTGACAAATATTTAACAAAAAATCACATTTTTTTGACTTGCGTCATGCTAGGTTTTGCGTAAGAATAACTACTCTAGCTGTAGTGTTTTTGCCCCAGGGGGAATCCGTCGATGTCACGCATCCAACGTGGAAGCCAAATAGCGCCTGCCCCTGTGGTCAGTCTATTTCTGTTCCTGACGGCTGTTTATCCGGCCGCCGCTCAGGCTAACGCAGCGATAGATTTTCTCAAGGAAAACGGCGTAAGAATAGGCGGCTGGATCAACGGCGGAGCAACGTTCAATCCGGGTCAGACCAGGGGATTCAACGGTACGGTCACGTTTGCCGACCAAGCCAATCGGGCACAGCTGAATCAGTTCAATATATTCGTACAGCGCGCTGTGGTGGCGGAGGGAAGCTCCTGGGATTTCGGCGCCCGCGTCGACTTCATGTTCGGTTCGGACGCCATTTTTACCCAGGCCTATGGCGTTCCCTCGTTCGACGTGAATACGGGTCAGCCGTTGAACAGAAGCACTTGGGACCTGGATTTGTGCTGCGCTTCGACCCGCTACTACGGTATCGCTTTCCCCCAGGTTTATGCGGAAGCTTATGTACCCGTCGGTAATGGTCTGAACGTCAAGGCCGGTCATTTTTATACGCCTATCGGTTACGAGTCGGTTCCCGCTCCGGACAACTTTTTTTATACCCATGCGTATACCATGCAATACGGCGAACCCTTTACGCATACCGGGGTATTAGGCAATTACAAGATCAACACGAACTGGTCGGTCATCGGGGCGGCGACCACCGGAAGCGCTACCGGTGGTTGGGATGGCGGTTTCGATAAACAATTGGGTAACTGGGGAGGAATAGCCGGGATTACCTGGAACAGTGACGATATGGTCAGTTCGGTCAATCTCAGCGGCACCTATGGTGCGACCTCGACACGCAGCAGTGAACCGTGGGGTATGTACAGTCTGGTCATGAAGCACCGGTTCACGCCAAAAACATTCTTCGTTTTCCAACATGACCACGGTTATGCCGGCGGCGTATTGTTGAATGGCGAGAACAAGAATGCCCAATGGTTTGGCATCAACATGCATCTATACTACGACCTCACGCCTGACCTTGCGGTGGGGGTCCGTACCGAGTGGTTCCGTGACCGGGATGGATTCCGCGTGTTTGCGCCTGGCCGGGTAGCCGCTGCCACGAATAATCAGGGATTCAGTTTTGCACTCGGATCCAACCAGCTGGGCAATAGCACCAGCGCCCCTGCCGACTATTACGCAATCACCGCGGGCATGAACTGGAAAGCCGCCAAGACGCTGAAAATCGATTGGAAACCCATGCAGCAGTTTAATGTCCGTCCGAATGTCCGCTATGACAATGTCGATGCGTTGCATGGCGCAACCTACCGCCCCTTTGGCGGTCACAAGGATCAGGTTGTGCTATCTCTCGACTTTATGCTTCCCTTCTGATACGCCGCCACTGTCTGCTTTCTCTCAAATTTAGACCGCTTTCGAATTCACGGCGGGAAGGTAAGGTGAGGCGGTCCTGCAAACGCAGTTCGTCACAGTTCGTATTTGGCGGTACGCTCACTATCAAGATTGTTCGACGGGTCCGTCCATCCCAGTCGCAAAACCATTCTCACATGAGGTATCCCGGCCTCCATGAACTCCTTTCCTGTCACCCGGAAGCCGAACCCTGCATAAAACTCTGTGGCATGCACCTGTGCGCTCAGGGCTACCTGCTGAATCCGGCGCTTCATCGCTTCGTCCAGCAAGTGGCGCATCAGTGCGCTGCCTACGCCTCTCCCGCGCCATTCCTTTATCACCGCCATCCGGCCGGCGGAGCCGTGCGGCAGCAGACGCGCCGTACCGATGGGTCTGCCCGCCGGATCGCTCGCGATCAGATGGGTGCAATTCGTATCAAACGCGTCCCATTCCAGTTCGACCGGAACACCCTGTTCGTGGATGAAAACTGTTTCGCGTACCGCGCGCAATGCCTCGCCATCAGCCTGCCAATCGGCCACCCGCACCGTGTAGGCATTCGCCCCGGGTTTCTGATTCATTACGCCAGGGAAGAGCTCATTCAAAAGGATGCCGTCGCACGATGGTTTCCTCCCGATCCGGCCCCGTCGATATCATATCGATCGGCACTTCGCAAACTTCCTCGATCCGCTTCAGGTAATTTCGTGCCGCGTCCGGGAGCTGTTCAAGATTTTTGATTCCTACCGTGCTGTCCGTCCAACCGGGCATTTCCTCATATACGGGTTCGCAACGCGCGAGTTCATCCGCGCCAACCGGCAGGATGTTATGGATCTCGCCATCTTTGTCATTACCGGCCAATCTGTAACCCACCCCCAGCCGTAAGGTCTCTACCCCATCCAGTACGTCGAGCTTTGTGACACACAATCCCGATACACCATTTATCTGGATCGAACGTTTCAATGCGGCGGCATCAAACCAGCCGCAACGCCGCGGACGTCCCGTGGTCGACCCGAATTCGTTGCCGCGTCTGGCCAGATGCCTCCCCACTTCGTCATCCAGCTCGGTGGGAAAAGGCCCGGCGCCCACTCTCGTCGTATAAGCCTTTGTGATACCCAGTACATAATGCAGCATCTGCGGCCCAACCCCGCTCCCCGTCGTCGCCGCACCTGCGATGCAGTTGCTCGAGGTAACAAAAGGATAGGTACCGTGATCGACGTCGAGCAGCGTCCCTTGCGCGCCTTCGAACAGCAGGTTGCCGCCGGCCTTGTTCGTCTCGAACAGCAGGCGTGGCACATCCGCCACCATGGGTTTGATCCGGTCCGCCAGGGACAGAGTCTCATCCATGGTCTGCTGAAAATCCACGGCAGGCGCCTGGAAATAGTTTCTCAGTACAAAATTATGGTAATCCAGCATCTCACCGAGCTTGGCAGCAAAACGGTCACGGTGAAACAAATCCTGCAAACGGACCGCGCGCCGCGCGACTTTATCCTCATAGGCGGGGCCGATACCGCGCCCCGTCGTACCGATCTTCTCCAGTCCTCGCGCTGTTTCCCGCGCATTGTCGAGGGCGCTGTGGCAGGGCAATATCAGCGGGCAGGCTTCGCTTATGCGGAGCCTGCCCCGTACATCGACCCCGGCGTGCTCCAGCATATCCACCTCCTCCAGCAAGGCTTGCGGAGAAATTACCACACCATTGCCAATGTAACAGGCCACATCGCCCCGCAAAATACCGGAAGGGATCAGATGCAGTACCGTCTGCTTACCGCCGATGACCAACGTATGGCCCGCGTTATGGCCTCCCTGGAAGCGAACCACTCCTTGAGCGTGGTCCGTGAGCCAATCCACTATTTTGCCCTTGCCCTCGTCGCCCCACTGTGTGCCGATAACGACTATGTTTTTAGTCATGTTTACCGATCTTCAAAATTAACGTGCGGCAGCACGATACAAAGGAACCAGATGTCTTGCAATTGCTCAAACCGAAACGTTGTTCAGTCCCGTCTAAATCTTCACGGCTACCCAAACTCCACCCTCCATTATCAGTTTTCTGTCACAGTTGAACATGTCCCCATCAGGTTCATATCCCGGCAACTCTACCACCACTATTTCGCCCTCATCCCGAAGCCTGTCAATGGTTTTTTGCAGCATTTCGTCTTTCTTCATATAAGGCGCCAGAATTCCCCCGGGATAGGCATCCGGCTGCACCAATCCGGACAGCTCGCGCAAGTCCATACTGAAACCGGTAGCCGGGCGAGCCCTGCCAAATGCCTTGCCGACCTCGTCATAACGGCCGCCCAATGCTATCGCGTTGGGGCTGTTGCCGGTATAAGCCGCGAATACCATGCCGCTGTGATAGTGATAACCGCGTAGATCCGCCAGATCGAATGCCAGTGTATCGACTGCGGGCCCCAGTTCCTCTCCCACCGTCCTCAGTTCATCCAGTGCCGTCCTGATCTCGGGATAATCCGGAAGGGAACGGCGAGCGTCCTCAAGCACCTCGATGCCACCGTATAGTTCGGGCAGAAGCAATAGCGCGTCCCTCGCGCGCGTATCCACATGCGCGTTCAACCCGGCGCAAAGATTCTTCAGCGCATCGGTATCCTTGGCTTGTAATACTTCAAACAGCTCTGTCTCCAGTTCCACGGGAATTCCTGCGCCCGTGACCAGGCCACGAAAAACGGCAACGTGGCCAAAATCGAGATGAACTTTCGTTATGCCGGCAATCGCAAGCGATTCGAGCATGAGACGCTGAATTTCCAGATCGCTTTCCAATCCGGAATGCCCATAAAGTTCGGCACCGATCTGTAGGGGTTCCCGCGTCCTGGTCAAACCAGATGGCAATGTGTGCAATACGCTGCCCGCATAGCATAGACGGGTGATACCCTTACGGTCCAGCAGATGTGCGTCGATGCGCGCAACCTGAGGGGTCATGTCGGCGCGCAAGCCCATCATGCGGCCACTGAGCTGATCCACTACCTTGAACATGCGCAGATTTGTATCGCCGCCGCTGCCGGAAAGGAGGGATTCAACATATTCCAGCAACGGCGGCCCCACCAGCTCGTAGCCGTGCGTCCATAGCAGATCCATGACACGCCGGCGCATCATCTCGATTCGCCGCGCCTCGGCGGGAAGAATATCCTCAACGTATTCGGGAAGACTCCACTGGCGCATCGTTATGTCCGGTTCCGTCTGAAGAAGCAGGCTCGGCCTGACCTATTTAACAAGGTAAAGAATCAATAATCCTGCCAGCATGGATGTCAAGCCGATAAAACGGATCTGGCTATCGTTGATTTCGGTAAGTTTCCGGAATGTGTCTCGCCATGTGCCGGGCATCAGGAACGGCAGGAGTCCCTCCAGCACCAGCATCAGCGCAAATGCCATGACCAGGGTATCCCACATGCCGCAATCACCTCAGTAAATATCTGAAAAAGTCACCGTGAATTGCGAGTGCATCGGATGAAAAGCCATGCGGGAGTCGAAGCAGCGATGTTGGGTTCTTATATTCCAGATATTGATGGCCTCGCCACCGGCCGCAAACCGGCGGATCAAAGCAGCCGCTTGGCGGTCCAGTTCAACCTGAATCCGGCAGTTGTAGCGAACTCACCAAAAAGGTGAACGTCAAGTTTCGCATAAAGTCTTTATGGATCATGACGGTAAATCGAAACATAAGCGGTCAGCTGCCGGATTCACGTTCAATAATCGGTGTCTATTTTGCGCCTCGGCCCGAATTCTTCAGGTATTTGAAAAACTCGGAACTGGGATCCACAATCATCATATCACCCTTGTTTTTAAAGCTCTGTTTGTAGGCTTCCAGGCTGCGGTAAAACGCGTAGAATTCGGGGTTTGGCTGAAAAGCATTGCCATAAATCGCGGAGGCTTTGGCGTCACCCTCGCCTTTTACCTCCTGCGCTTTACGGTAGGCTTCCGCAAGGATGACTTCGCGTTGACGGTCCGCATCGGCGCGAATTTTTTCGGACTCCGCAGCGCCTGTCGAACGCAGCTCGTTTGCCACGCGTTTCCGTTCCGCTTCCATCCTGCGGTAGACCGACTCGCTCACCTCCTGCGGCAGATCAACGCGCTTGAGCCGGACATCCACAACTTCCACGCCAATCTTGCGGGCATCGGCATCCGCTTTCTGGCGCATGATTTCCATGATCTTGTCACGTTCCCCGGAAACCACATCGTGCACCGTGCGGTTTCCGAATTCATCGCGCAGACTGGAGTTCACGGTCTGTGACAGACGGGTCTGCGCCAGCATTTCGTCCCCTCGCACGCTGACGTAATATTGCTTCACGTCAACGATCCGCCATTTCACGAATAAATCGACCAGCACATTCTTTTTTTCCGAGGTGATAAAACGCTCGGGCTCGGCTGTATCCAGCGTCAGAATGCGCGCATCGAAATAACGTACGTTCTGCGCGAGCGGAATCTTGAAATACAACCCGGGAGATGTTTTGACGTCGACGATTTCACCCAGCTGGAACAGGATAGCCTGTTGGCGCTGGTCGACGATATAAAGCGACGAACTGGCGAGAAGTACCAGGACGATCAGCGTACCCAATAGTATCGAGGCGTAGTTTTTCACTTATCGTGTCTCCCGTTCACGGCCGCGAAACGCTTCACGTGTGCGAGCGGCGCTATCAGGCACGGCCTCATGCGCGGGCGCGGGCGGCGCCTCGGGCGCCAAAACGGCAGGCGGGGAAGAGCCGCTCATCTGTATCAGCTTGTCCAGCGGCAGGTACAGCAAATTGTTGCCACTTTTCTGATCCACAAAAATTTTGCTGGTACTCGAAAGCACCTGCTGCATCATATCCAGATACAGACGATCGCGCGTAACTCCGGGTGCTTTGTTGTATTCGACGAGAACCTGTTTAAACCGGCTTGCCTCACCCTCCGAACTCGCGATCACCCGTTGCTTGTATCCTTCCGCTTCTTCCAGCAGTCGCGCCGCATTACCTTTGGCCTTCGGAATCACATCATTCGCGTAGGCTTGCCCCTCATTTTTTTGCCGCTCTCTGTCCTGCCCTGCCTTGACCGCGTCGTCGAACGCGGCCTGAACCTGCTCCGGCGGTTGCGCGTTTTGCATCGTCACCTTGCTGATCGCGATACCGATCTTGTAACGGTCAAGAATCTCCTGCATCAGCTGGGTCGCCTTTGCGGCCACTTGTTCACGTCCTTCGTAAAGCACGAAATCCATCTTGCTCTTCCCGATGATCTCGCGTATGGCGGTTTCCGCTGCCTGCAGCACCGCATTTTCAGGTTCGCGATTATTGAAAAGGAATTCTTCCGGATTCTTGAGAATATATTGCACGGCAAACTGGATATCGATGATATTCTCGTCATCGGTCAACATCAGCGATTCCTTCAGCACTTTGCTTCTCACATTGTTCCGGTAACCGATTTCCACGGTGCGCACCTGGCTCACATTAACGGCTTCGACAATCTCGACCGGATATGGCAGGTGCCAGCGCAAGCCCGCTTGAGTACTTTCCACGTATTTTCCGAAGCGCAATACGATGCCTCTCTGGCCCTCGTTTACAATGTAAAACCCGCTTGCTATCCAGAGGAGCAGAAGCAGCGCGACAAGCAGGCCGATACCGCCGCCATATTGCTTGGGGCTGAGGCCGCCGGATCCCTCGCCTCCGCCTGGTCCGCCACCGCTTCCCTTGCGCTTGAAAAGGCTGTTGAGTTTCTTGTTGAAATTGCGCCATAGTTGATCCAGATCAGGTGGTCCGGAATTACTTTTTTTTCTTCCCCACTGAGGATCGTTTAATCCCATGATGATTCCTATCTTTTGTTTAACGCGGTTGCCACTGAC
>DASVYI010000167.1:0-1983 GCA_036392275.1 Nitrosospira sp.
CAAGCTATCTGCGCTTTGGCGTGAATTATTACTTTTGACGCCTTCACGGCACGCACAAAGACCCCTTTAAGTATTCATTCACCGTGATTTCGGGTGACTCCCGATGAAATCGCGGCAATGCTTGGCCGCGGCGGCTCGATCCTCGGCTCTGATGCAAAGTTCAACACCAACATCGTTCGCGCTGGTTTGAACTAGGTTCTGACCCCCACCTACTACTGGCGCTGCAATCATACAGTTTGCGGAAGACCATCTTGGCAAAAACAAACACATCGCCACTGCGAAAACATGGTACTGCCCCGCGGCTGATCAAACTTCCAGCTTTAGATGGTCACGCGCACCGGCGGCATGCGCGGTCCGCGTGAACCTATCCAGTGACGACAAGATTGACGGCTTTTGGACCTTTGCCCTTCTTGTCAGGTTCAACGTCGAAGCTGATCCGCTGCCCCTCGTTCAGGCCCTTCAGTCCGGCTTGTTCTACTGCGGTGATATGAACAAACACGTCGCGTCCGCCGTCATCTGGCTTGATGAAACCGTAGCCCCGCTCGCCATTGAAGAATTTCACGACACCCGTTTGCGCCATCGGGAAAACTCCTTCCCCCACTGCTCCGCCGCCGGCCCCACGCACGACGGCTCGGCTGGACATTCACAATCGGGGAAGGCATCGGCCGCAAACGGCCTCAGTCAACTCCGCCGGCCCCCACAGGAGGCGGAACGTCACTGCCAGTACGGAACTACACACCAACTACGCGCCTGTGGAAAGAGGCCATGGAGTTATTGGGGGGCGGATGGCCCTTCGCCGGCCAGCCAATCGAGCCTAAACCTGCCAGTGCCTTCGCCGAGAACGCTCGCGAGCACCGGTAGCAGGACACAAAGCTCGCTTTCCAGTGTCCAGGGCGGGTTGACTATGACCATTCCGGCACCATTGAGCCGGCTCGGATCGCTGAGTGGGGCCACGAGGATCTCGGCCCGGAGCACCTTGTTGACTCCCAACCGGCGCAGGCTTTTGGCAAAAGCATCCGTCATGCTGCGCCCTTTGATTGGATACCAGAGGACGTAGACGCCAGTCGGCCATTTGCGGTGCGCGGCCGCCAAGCCACTGGCAAGCCGTGAG
The DNA here is from genome assembly GCA_036392275.1 of Nitrosospira sp. Classification (GTDB taxonomy): domain Bacteria; phylum Pseudomonadota; class Gammaproteobacteria; order Burkholderiales; family Nitrosomonadaceae; genus Nitrosospira. The sequence goes on from DASVYI010000167.1 coordinate 1,112, forward strand.
AAATCGTTTTCGGCCTCGAACGGTGGATCTACCAGCACCAGGCCTCGGCGCTCTTTCGGCGGCACATAGGCATTCAGTGCGGTCCAGCCATCAACTGCCAGTGTCTTGATGCGGACATCGCCACGCAAATTGCGGCGTAATGCGGCCGCCGTCTTGGGCTCAAGCTCGCAGGCGAGCAGCCGGTCTTGGGGGCGCAGCCAGGCACGCGCAAGGGCCGGTGACCCGGGATAGACACGGAGCCGATCGCGTTCATTCAGGGCGCGAACCACCTCAAGATAAGGGGAAAGCAGCTTCGCCACTGCTTCCGGAGTTTGCGCGGCCATAAGCTTGCCGATGCCCGCCTGCCATTCGCCGCCGCGGGTCGACTTCTCGCCCGTGAGGTCGTAGACGCCGGCACCGGCATGGGTATCAATCACTCGGAACGCTGCAGGCTTGCCTCGCAAATAGTGCAAGATGCGACAAAGCACTGCATGTTTGAACACATCGGCGAAATTGCCGGCGTGGAATTCGTGGTTGTAGTTCACGGCCGGGCTCGCCAGTTCGCAACGGCCTCATATCGACCGACTTGGCAAGCTTATGCCACAACCTTGGCTCGCTGGCGTATCGATCATCTACCGCGCACTGCCGGCATTGCAACTTTATTGAGACGGCAGGCGCGGCGCGCGATTTCAGAACAGTCGCGGAATGAAAAATCCTTGCCGAGGCAGACGCGCACCTCAGTCAGCCGCTTACCGTCGCAAGAAACCGCCATCGCGGCGCGCGAAAGTCCCGGATTGGCTTTGACGAAAGCCTCGGCCACTTCGAAGGGCGTTACAGTGATCGGCTTATCGAGGTCCAGGTAATTAGGCGGAATCTTCACCACCGCCCGCGCC
>DASVYI010000168.1:0-16062 GCA_036392275.1 Nitrosospira sp.
TCCCAAATCGCCAGCGACCGCTCGAGGTATGGTTTGGCCGGGATGAATTGGCTTTGGGCATAATAAAGACTTCCGAGGTTGTTCAGGGTTGTGGCTACATCCGGATGGTCGGGGCCCAAGGCCGCCTCCAGAGCCACCAGCGAACGCTTGAAGAGAGGTTTCGCCAGATCGTAATGACCATCGGACATATAGAGCTCCCCGAGGTTGTTCAAACTCCTCGCCACGCGCGGGTGATCGGGTCCGAGAGCTTTCTCAAGGATCGTCAGCGAGCGGCTATAGAGAGGCTCGGCTTTTGAATAAAGGCCTTGCTCCAGATAAAGCCCTGCAAGATTATTCAGGCTGATGGCAACATCGGGATGGCTCGCGCCGAGAACTTTTTCTGAAACGGTGAGCGAGCGCTGGTATAACGGTTCCGCCTGCGCATAGTGGCCCTGTAGCTTGTAAAGCAGGGCAAGATTATTCAGGCTGGTCGCAACATTCAGATGTTCCGGCCCGAATGTTTTTTCCCAGATTGCAAGAGAGCGTTTATAGAGCTGCTCAGCGTTTGCATACTCTCCTTTGGTACGGTAGAGCTCCGCCAGATTATTCAAGCCTTTTGCCACCTCGGGGCTATCGGGGCCGAGAACTGATTCCCAGATGGCGAGCGAACGCTTGTAAAGCGGCTCGGCCTGAGCGTATTCACCCTGATCCTGGTAGATTAACCCGAGGTTGTTCAAAGTCTGGGCCACGTTCGAGTGGTCATTGCCCCACTCCTTGCGAGCAACCTCAAGGGCCTCTTTCATCAGTACTATTGCCTGATCGTATTGGGCTCGCAGATAAAGCAGCCTTGCTTCATTATTGAGACGAGCCCATTCCCCGTTCTGGGCATGAGCAGACGATCCGAAGGTGAGCAAAACTATGATAAAGACGATCGGGAGGGTCGCTCTTTTCATTTTCGGATTTAATTATAAAAACAGCGGGCGTCTCGCCCTTCTTTTAAACGATTTCTGGTTCACAGCGAAACAGCAGAGAAGCGGCGATTACCCAATAGGATATGGGAATGAGAGCTGATCTTCACCCCGGTCTTTCGCTATGCGAGCATGGTGAAAGACAGGGGTAAAGATATCATTCTATCAGAAGTGAAGTTATGCGGCAGATCCCATGAAGCCTGGGTTGGCGAGACGCCGGCGTGCAACAAAAGCGATCAGACCCAGGCCGGCGAGCAGCATGGCATAGGTTTCCGGCTCTGGAACCACAGTGGCAAACCCCGGAACGTCGGTAAGTATGGCCCTGCCGTTGAGGGGTTGAACCGGGCGTGCATCACCGTCCGGAAAGAGAGAGCTGAAAGCTTCGATCTGGCTCTTGGACATATCCATCGGTTCAGCGAGATCGATCCACTTCACGCCTTCGGAGAAAGGCGGGGTCGTGAGTGAACCATCGTAGCGGAAAGATTTCAGGTCATCCGGAAGCAGTGCATTCAAATTGAAGTGATCGACGGTGAGGGTGTCCGACGTCGTTTGCGGTATATGGGAGAAAATCGGGTCAAGCGTCTGATTGAACGCGCCTTCCTCGACCCAGCGGCCAACCACGAGCAGGTTGTTCTGGGCGTCTGCGAACACCATGTGCATCTCCATGGGAAATGTATAGCCATTCTCCAGGTGTTCCGCGGGTGCATGAAAATGGAATTGGGCCAATCTGTACGTGTCCCCGCCCACCGTCACCGATCCCGCGCCCGGATCGGTAAGATTGGCCCTGACAGCGGTCTTGTCCACTCCCGGTGAGCCGTTATTGATCACCTTCAGCTCCGTATCGGAGTTTAGCGTAAAAAGCATTGGCGACAGGTTCTTCACGAACGTCGTGTTGTTCGTGGTGATATTGATGGGGCTCTGTGCCTCCATTGAAGCCAGATTTTGCTCCAGCGTGTTTGCCTGCGCAGCGGACAGCCCGGACAGGAAAAGGGCGGAAACGAGCGATGCTAACGGCAGTGATCGAAACAATGGTAATTTCATAACGAGGGACCCCTTATAAAAATGGCATTTGAATGGAAGGGCTGCATGTGACGCTTATGCAATTTAAAAGTAACATGCATTGTGTGAAAAAAGCGTCGCCTAAACGTTAAAATTTCGTCAAGTTCAGCCGTAGCGATATATGACCATTATGACGGTAGTTATCATTATTACTGTCCAAAGTTGCTGCGGCAGAAAATCGAATCAAATTCTCGACTCCGGGTTGTGCCACCTTCCATCGGGCTCGATTAGCTTGTCCGCTGCCCCGGGCCCCCAGCCCCCGCGTTTATAGGAAATGACGGGATGATGCGTTTTCAGGACGGGTTCCAGGGTGCTCCAGGCCGCCTCTACCGCGTCTTCGCGCGTAAACAGGGCGCCGTCGCCGTTCATGGCATCACGTAACAACCGCTCGTAGGGCGATTCCCGCCCGAAGTGCTCTTCGACCAGGCAGAGTTCGCGTTGCTCGCCGACGAACTCCTTTCCCGTACGTTTGACCCTTGCGGCAAGCGCGACGGCGGAGATGGGTGAAAGGCGGAATCGCAAATAATTGGAATTCCCGGTGCCGGGCGCCGAGTCGGCAAAAAGCCGCTGCGGCGGCGGCTTCAACTGGACAAGCACTTCCGCGGCGGTCTCTGTAAGAAATTTGCCGGATCGCAGGTACCATGGCACGCCTGCCCAGCGCCACGAGTCAATGAAAAGCCTCAAGGCGCAAAACGTCTCGACGTCGGAATCCTCTGCGACTCCTGGTTCCTTGCGGTAGCCTTCGTATTGGCCGCGTACCAGATCGTCCGGTTTCACCGGACGCATGGCTTGAAAAATATTCGCTTTTTCACCCTGAACGGCGCCGAAACCTCTATGCGTCGGCGGTTCCATGGCAAGCAGCGCAACGATCTGGAAAAGGTGATTCTGGATCACGTCGCGGAGGCAGCCCGCGGATTCATAAAATCTGCCGCGGCTTTCCACGCCAAAATTCTCGGCCAGCGTCAACTGCACGCTGCCGACATAGTTGCGGTTCCAAATCGGTTCAAGGAAGGAGTTGGCGAAGCGAAAATAAAGAATGTTCATGATCGCCTCCTTGCCGAGGAAGTGATCGATGCGAAAAATCGCGTCCTCAGGAAACACTGACCGGGCAATGCGGTTGAGCTCGCGTGCAGAAGCGAGATCCCGCCCGAAGGGTTTTTCAACAATGACGCGAGCATCATGCGCCAAGCCGGCGGCGCCCAGCCCCTTTATCACCGTCTCGAAAAGGGAAGGTGGAATCGCAAGATAATGAACGGGGCGCTTGGCGTGCCCCAGCGCCTGCTTAAGCTTTTTGAACGTATCCGCGTTATTGTAATCGCCGTCTATGTACAGCAGCAGGGAAAGTAGATGGGTCAGGGCATCCCGGTCATCGATTCCCGGCTTCGAAAGTGAATCGGTAACCCTGTCGCGAAGCTGGGCAATGCTCCACGGCGAGGAGGCCACACCTACCACGGGCACATCGAGAGAACCTTGCTTTACCATCGCATACAATGCGGGAAAGATTTTTTTATACGCCAGATCGCCAGTTACGCCGAACAGCACCAGCGCATCCGAGCGCGCCGTGCCATCATTGGCCCTGCCTGTGCCGGTCATCTCAGATTTCCCCTTTTTTTTCATCGTGCCCGCCAAATCGCTTTCTCATTGCCGAAAGCACGCGGTCGGCATAATCGGCATTACCGCGGGACTCGAAGCGGCTGAAAAGCGCTGCGCTGATCACGGGCACAGGCACGCCTTCATCGACGGCGGCCAGCGTCGTCCAGCGTCCTTCGCCCGAATCGGATACCCGCCCCGAGAATCCGGCGAGACTGGCATCGTCGGCCAAAGCCTCCGCCGTCAGATCGAGCAGCCATGAAGCGACGATACTGCCCCGGCGCCAAACTTCCGCGATCTCCGCAACATCGAGTTCATACTGATAAAACTCAGGGTTACGCATGGGTGCTGTTTCAGCGTCCGTGTCGCGCGCCTGCTTGCCTGCGTTTGCGCTGTGCAGGATATTCAAGCCCTCCGCATAGGCCGCCATGAGGCCGTATTCGATTCCGTTATGAACCATCTTCACAAAATGGCCGGCGCCGTGCGGTCCGCAATGCAGGTAGCCTTGCTCGGCTGTTCCTTCAGGTTTGCCGCGGGCGGATGTGCGGGGTGCGGCATCGACCCCTGGCGCAAGGGCGGCAAAGATCGGATCCAGATACCGGACAATTTCCTTTTCGCCTCCAATCATCAGGCAATACCCGCGTTCACGCCCCGCAACGCCGCCGCTTGTGCCGACGTCTACGTAATGCACGCCTTTCGAGCTTAACTCGGCGCCACGCCGGATATCGTCGTGGTAATAGGAATTTCCGCCGTCGATGATAATGTCGCCTTTTTCGACAAGCGATGCCAGCTCCGCGAGAAGCCCATCAACCGCGCCCGCGGGAACCATCAACCATATCACCCTCGGTTTGGCCAGGCAGGCGATGAGGTCCTCAAGCGAGGTTGCGCCAACCGCTCCCCGTGATTGAAGGTCATGGATGGCCTGGGTATGCCGGTCATACACCACGCACTCATTTCCGGCACTCATCAGGCGAGTTGCCATATTGATACCCATACGCCCCAATCCGATCATTCCGAGTTGCATCTTGGTGCTCCTTTCGTTTGTAAACGCCGGGTTCCCCTGGCGGTATCGATTCAAAAAACCAGAAAATCCGTGAAGTTGACGCTTGATACGCTCACCTGCATGACAAACGGAAGAAATATTTTATATCGCGGGCAGAGGTTGACCTATTCTTTAACACAACTGCTCAAAGCCGGCCTGTGCAGATATGCCAGGTAAATGCCTGGGCACTTTGCATATCTATTCGAGCGCGCCCAGGTGCCTGCCTTCAGGCGGCCGGTTTTCCGGCCGATGCCGCCACAAGCGCATCAGCGACTATCGTTTCCGCTTGCTCGAGGATACGTTGCAGGTGATCCGTTCCGCGGAAACTCTCGGCATAGATCTTGTAGATATCTTCAGTGCCGGACGGGCGCGCCGCGAACCAGCCATTTTCAGCGATCACTTTAATGCCGCCGATTGCCGCGTCATTTCCCGGGGCGCGCGTGAGGACAGTCTGGATTTTTTCACCCGCCAGATCCGAACAATCGATTTGCTGAGGCGACAATTTCGCCAGGATTCTTTTTTCCGCCGGAGAGGCGGGTGCGTCAACGCGCTTGAATACGGGGCCGCCGAATTCGCGCTCAAGCTCACTGTATAGCTCACCGGGATCGCGGCCGGTTCGCGCGGTAATCTCCGCCGATAACAGCGCCGGAACGATCGCATCCTTATCCGTCGTCCAGACCGATCCGTCGAAGCGCAGGAACGAGGCGCCAGCGCTTTCCTCACCACAAAACCCGAGCGAGCCGTTATGGAGGCCATCCACGAACCACTTGAATCCCACCGGTACTTCATAAAGGCGCCGGCCAAGCTTTGCGGCTACAAGATCGATCATCCGGCTGCTTACCACGGTTTTCCCCACAGCCACTTCCCCGGCCCATTCGGGACGGTTCTGGAAGAGATAGTGGGTAGCCACCGAGAGATAATGATCCGCCGGCAGCAGACCCGCGCTCCGGGTCACAATCCCGTGCCGGTCATGGTCGGTATCGCAGGCAAAAGCGATATCAAAATGGTCCTTCAAACCGATCAGCCCGCGCATGGCGTAGGGCGAGGATGGATCCATGCGAATCTTTCCGTCCCAGTCGACTGTCATAAAGCGGAATGTTGGATCGACTTCTTCGCGCACAGTTTTGAGGTTCAGCTTGAAGCGCTCCGCGATTGCCGGCCAATAGTCCACTCCGGCGCCGCCGAGCGGGTCCACTCCTATTTGAATGCCTGCTTCGCGTATTGCATCCATATCGACCACCGCGGCAAGGTCGCTTACATAACTATTCAGAAAATCATGCTGATGTGTCGTGGAAGCGCGCAGGGCATTTTCGAAACGTATCCTTCTCACCCCTGCCAGATTGTTTTCGAGAAACCCGTTGGACAGAGATTCAATGGACGCGGTGACCTCGATGCCCGCTGGGCCGCCGTGTGGCGGATTGTATTTAAAACCGCCACCCTCGGGAGGATTGTGGGAAGGTGTGATGACAACGCCATCCGCAAGCCCTGCCGCGCGGCCGCGGTTATAGGTCAGTATGGCGTGGGATATCGCGGGAGTGGGTGTGTACGCATGATTTTTCGCCAGCATGACGTGAACCCCATTAGCAGCCAGTACTTCAAGGGCACTGGCATGAGCCGGCTCGGAAAGCGCATGCGTGTCGATGCCCAGAAATAGCGGGCCACTGACATTTTGTTGTTTACGATAGCGGCAGATGGCCTGCGTGATGGCGAGTACATGCCACTCATTGAAGCTCGTTTCCAGCGCCGAGCCACGGTGCCCCGAGGTACCGAACGCGACCCGCTGCGTTGCTACCGTTGGATCCGGAATTTGCGTGTAATAGGCTGTAACAAGCCGGGGTACGTTTACCAGTATCGACGGTGGGGCCGGTTTCCCTGCAAGCGGACTGATTTTCATAGTGATCTTCCGAAACCGTGGCGCATCGCCTGGCTCGCGGCACTGAGCGTAAGCACGATCACGCGCCGCCTTGACCTGGTGAACGTGGAGCGTGGCGTGCAATTTGCTCTTTGGCTGCCGCTACGATATGTCCAGGCTCGAATCCGAAATGCTGAGCGACGACCTTTCCCGGAGCGGACAAACCAAAGCAATGCATGCCCAGAACGCGCCCCGTCATACCGGTGTAGCGTTCCCAACCAAAGGTAGACGCTTCTTCAACCGCAACCCGCGCCCATATCTGGGGCGGCAAGATGCTGTCGCGGTACTCCTGGCCCTGATTCTCGAATAACTCCCATGAGGGCATGCTAATGACGCGAGCCTTGATTCCCTCGGACTTGAGTTGTTCATAGGCCGTAACACAAAGCGCGACTTCGCTCCCGGTAGCCAGCAGCAGCACATCAGGTTTGCTGTCCGCGGCATCGGCGAGTATATAAGCACCCTGAGCAAGGCCGCTCGCGGGAGCATACTTGCTGCGATCCAAAGTGGGTACTGCCTGCCGTGTCAGTATCAGGCAGGCCGGACAGTCTTTTAATTGCATGATAACCCGCCAGGCTTCCACGACTTCATTCGCATCTGCCGGCCGCAATACCATCATGCCGGTCGCAGCGCGTAAAGAAGCAAGATGCGCAACGGGCTGGTGCGTTGGTCCATCTTCCCCCAGACTGATCGAATCATGGGTCCAGATGTAAATGACGGGAATTTCCATCATTGAGCTCAGTCTGAGCGCTGCGCGGCAGTAGTCCGTGAAAATAAGAAAACTCGCGGCAAAAGGACGCAATTTTGATAAGCTCATGCCGTTCGCGATTGCGCACATCGCGTGTTCGCGCAAACCGAAATGGAGATTGCGTCCGCGATAGTCGCCACTCGCCGGTTGCCCGGGGGCCTGGAAATCGCCGTAAAATTTACCCTTCAAGTCGGTTTTTGTCGAAGGCGCAAGGTCCGCCGCGCCCCCGAGCAGCCATGGCATCTTTTCGGCGATGACGTTCAAGACCTTGCCCGATGATTCGCGTGTCGCCATACCCTTGGCATCGGCGGGAAACGTTGGTAATGCACTGTCCCAGCCCGTTGGCAGACCGCGTTGCTGCATACAGTCGATCTGTTCCGCCAAATCAGGATATTGCGCGCGATAGCCGGCGAACATTTCGTTCCAGGCCTCATGCGCGGCTGCGCCGCGCTGGCCAAACTGCGCTTTGAAATGTTCCCTGACGCCATCCGGCACGTAAAATTGCCTGTCGGGATCGCAGCCGTAGAATTCCTTCGCCAGACGTGCTTCTTCGGTGCCAAGCGGTTCGCCATGCGCTTCGCGCGTATCCTGCTTATGTGGCGCGCCATAACCGATATGGCTGCGCACGATGATCAGCGTCGGACGGTCGTGCGTATCGATGAATGCCTGATAAGCCTGTGTCAGCAGATCCAGGTCGTTCGCGTCGCCGACCCGCATGACGTTCCATCCATAGGCTGCGAATCGGGCGCCTACGTCTTCCGTAAAGGTGAGATCGGTCGATCCTTCGATGGTGATGTGATTGTCGTCATAAATCCAGCACAGATTGGCCAGTTTGAGATGTCCTGCCAAAGACGCGGCTTCACTGCCGATTCCCTCCATGATATCGCCGTCGCTGCACAGTGCATACACGTTATGATCGAATAGTTTGAAATCCGGCCGGTTGTACGTGGCCCCCAGCCAGCGCTCGGTGATTGCCATGCCCACGCTCACGGCGACACCCTGCCCCAAAGGTCCGGTGGTGGTTTCCACACCCGAGGTCCAGCCATATTCCGGATGCCCGGTGCAGCGGCTGCCCGCCTGCCGGAAATTCTTGAGGTCGTCCAGCGTTACAGCCAACCGGTCCGTCGTGTCATAGCGCGGCCCCGCCGCTTTCACGCCATTTAAATGAAGGAGGCTGTAGAGCAATGCCGAGGCATGGCCGGCTGAGAGTATGAAACGGTCGCGATCCGGCCACTCCGGATCACGCGGATCATAGCGGAGGAAGCGCTGCCACAGGCAGTATGCCGTCGGAGCCGCACCCATGGGCGTACCAGGATGGCCGGAATGCGCCTTTTCCACAGCGTCGATCGACAGACTACGGAGCGTGTCGATACAGATCTGGTCGAGTGTCTTTTGTTCGGGCATGGCATGATTCCGGTAGAGCAAGTCGCTCAGAGCAAGCCGCTCGGCCGCATCGCGGTGCTTGCGATAAAAGAATGTTCCCTCTCGGGATACTTTGTTCGCCGTCAACGGGTCGATTGCAGGGGGGCGTCCGCTATCGATCGGAGGACAAACCCGCCTGCCGCCGTTGGCGGCTACTGTTGATGCATTCCGCCAGTCGACCGGGTGGAAAAACAGCTCAACGCAGATACTTCTTTCTTGAAAACGCGGTAGAACATAAAGTTCCTATCGTTCCGGCGCGCGCCTGCTGCGCATCATTGCTGTCTGCATTCACGGTAGCGCCTTATCAGCGTATTGGTCGAGCTGTCGTGATTCAATTGTCTGCTCGTGTCTTTCAGTTCCGCAACGATTCGCCTGGACAAGGCCTTGCCCAGCTCGACGCCCCACTGGTCGAATGAATCGATGTTCCAGATCGTCCCCTGGGTAAAAACGCTGTGCTCGTAGAGAGCGACCAAAGCACCGAGAGTGTGGGGCGTCAGACGCTCCGCAAGAAGCGTATTGGATGGGCGATTGCCTTCGAAAACCCGGTGCGGGCACAGCCAGTCCGGCACGCCTTCGGCTCGTACCTCGTCCTCGGTCTTTCCGAATGCCAGAGCTTCGGTTTGCGCGAACAGATTCGCCATCAGCAGATCATGATGATCGTCCAGCGGCTGCAACGTCTGGCAGAAGCCGATGAAATCGCACGGGATGAGCCGCGTACCCTGATGTATGAGCTGGTAGAACGAGTGTTGGCCGTTGGTGCCGGGTTCTCCCCACACAATGGGAGAAGTCTGGCATTCGACGGGCACGCCCGCCATCGTGACATGCTTGCCATTGCTCTCCATGGTCAATTGCTGCAAATAGGCGGGAAAGCGCTTGAGATATTGCTCATAGGGCAGCACGGCAATGGTTTGCGCGTCGAAAAAATTGTTGTACCAGACCGCAAGCAGCGCCATGATTACCGGAAGGTTTTCCGCGAAGGGAGCCGTGCGGAAGTGCTGGTCCATCGCATGGAAGCCCGCCAGCATGGCCTCGAAATTCTCCGGTCCGATCGCGATCATGGTTGAGAGACCGATCGCCGAGTCCATCGAATAGCGTCCGCCAACCCAGTCCCAGAATTCGAACATATTTGCGGTATCGATACCGTATTTCGATACTTCCTCCGCGTTGGTCGAAACGGCGACGAAATGCCTGCGCACCGCTCCGGTATCGTTGAGTTTGTGCAGTACCCACTCGCGGGCCGCGCGGGCATTGGCCAGCGTTTCGGTCGTAGTGAATGTCTTGGAACAGATGATGAACAGTGTTTCTTCCGGGTCGATGTCTCTTGTCGCTTCCTTGAAATCCGTGCCGTCCACGTTGGACACGAAGCGAAAGTTCAGGTCACGCAAACTATAGTCGCGCAGGGCCTCGAAAGCCATCACGGGACCCAGATCGGAGCCACCGATGCCAATATTGATGATATTGCGGATGCGCTTGCCGGTATGGCCCCGCCAGAGGCCGCTGCGCACTTGATCCGCGAACGCAGCCATACGGTCGAGCACTGCGTGTACCTCAGGCACCACATCGACACCTTCGACCACGATCCGTTCGCCCCTGGGTGCGCGTAAAGCAATGTGCAGCGCGGGGCGTTTCTCGGTAGAGTTGATGGACTCTCCATTGAACATCGCGTCGATGCGTTCGCGCAAACCGCACTCTTCGGCAAGCCGTACGAGCAGTTCAAGCGTTTCTGCGGTTACGCGGTTTTTGGAATAATCGAGGTAAATGCCGGCGGCTTCGGCCGTGAGACGCTCGCCCCGCTTGGTATCGTCAGCGAAAAGCTGCCGCAGATGCAAGGGCCTAACTGCCTGGAAATGTTTTTCGAGCGCCTGCCATACAGGACGCTCCACGAGGGACTGTGCTGCCTTGGATGTGGCGTTCTCCGCCTGATCGCCAGAGCCTGGCCGCTCCTGACGGTTTGGTGATTCAGATCGCGGCATGATTGAGGGAAAGCCCGGCTTCATCTTGACCAAAATTTAGCATAGCAGGTGTCAACGAAAAGTGAAGTGGATGTGAGCAATTCGGGAAGCCATCAGGGATGCTGCCTCTCCGGTTCGGCAAATAGCCGCCGTCAATGATATTGATGGGCTGATGGTGGAAATACCATCAGCCATGACAATAGCCTGCGCCTTATATCTGCAAAAATTTGCGGATCAATCCGCTACCAGGAAGGTATCAGATTGTCCGCAGGGCCAGCCGTCAAGGCGGCAGAGCGGGCCGGACTCAAAGAAAATGGGAGATCGGCTTCAAGTCCGGCAGGCTGTCAAGAGCGCGATCCGGAAATTGGAAACGGCCAGCTGGAAGCCGGGGCGCCGGTTGGGGCGGAGGTATCGGTTTTTTCCGGCGTTTTCTTTGTAGAAGCTTTTTTTCCGGCTGCAGGTTTTGTGGTGGAAGTTTTTTTTGCGGTTGCGGTTTTTTTTGCCGGAACTTTTTCGGCAGACTTCTTGGAAGCGCCTGCTTTCCCGGATGAGGCGGATTTCTTGTCCGGGGTTTGTTTTTTCACTGCCGTTTCTTTGGCGGATGCAGCAGTTTTCTTTTCGACCTTCTTCTCGTCTTTTCCAGCGGTTTTTTTCTCCGCTTGTTTTCCGGCTTTTTTCTCAGCCTTCTTGTCAGTTTTCTTCTCAGCCTTTTTTTCGGTTTTTTTCTCGGTTTTTTTCTCGGTCTTTTTTTCAGTCTTTTTTCCGGTCGCTGCCTTCTTGCCGGTAACCTCTTTTCCGGTGTGAGCTTTGTCCTGAGTTGCTGTTGAAGTTATTTTTTTTGAAGCGGATTTTTTCTCATCCTTTTTTTCCGTTTTTTTCTCGACGGGTTCTTCTTTGGCTACTTTTTTGACTGAAACTTCTTTCTTGGTCACCGGCTTTTTCACAGCTTTGGATTTCTCGACGGCAGGTTTCTTTGCTGCGGATTTCTTGGTCGTTGCCATTTCAACCTCCAGATTAAAGTTACACGGACTTACAGCCTACTTACAGCCTACTTACAGTCTTGAGGAAATCTCCGGGAAATCTCTGCATAAAGCCCTCGCTAATTTCCGCATGGGCGCAACAGCGATTGTCCGGAAGTTCAACTCCGGGAGTTCAGTGCTGCTGCGCCCGCCAATCCGCCGGGCGCTCCGGGGAGCGGGGGGCGCGCTTGAAGCCATGCAATCGTGGTGTCGACCGTCCAAAGCGTGTGGGCATTCCTTTTTCCGCTTTAGTCCCAGCTTAAGATTCCCCCGGTTTGATACTCGGTAACGCGGGTTTCAAAAAAGTTCTTTTCTTTTTTCAGGTCGATCATTTCCGACATCCATGGAAAAGGATTGCTGGCCCCGGGATAGAGTATATCCAGACCGATCTGCTGACAGCGGCGGTTGGCGATATAGCGCAAGTATTCCTTGAACATCGGTGCATTCAGTCCCAATACACCGCGCGGCATTGTGTCCTCGGCATAGCGATATTCCAATGCCACGGCTTGACGCATCAACGCGCTGATTTCGTCGCGGAACGCCTTGGTCCATAAATGCGGATTTTCCATCTTGATCTGATTCACGACATCTATACCGAAATTGCAGTGCATGGATTCATCCCGGAGGATGTATTGGTATTGTTCTGCCGCGCCGGTCATTTTATTCTGCCTTCCCAGCGCCAGGATTTGCGCGAAACCGACGTAAAAGAACAACCCTTCCATGATGCAGGCGAATACGATCAGGCTTCTTAGCAGCTTCTGGTCCGTTTCAGGCGTGCCGGTCTTGAATTCCGGGTCGGTGAGCGTGTCGATGAACGGAATCAGGAACTCGTCTTTTTCGCGGATGGATACCACTTCATGATAAGCGTTGAAAATTTCCCCTTCATTCAGTCCGAGAGACTCGACGATGTACTGATAGGCATGTGTGTGGATGGCCTCTTCGAATGCCTGGCGCAACAGATATTGGCGGCATTCGGGATTGGAAATGTGACGATAAGTGCCGAGCACAATATTGTTGGCGGCGAGTGAGTCGGCCGTAACGAAGAACCCCAGGTTGCGTTTGACGATACGGCGCTCGTCTTCGGTCAGTCCATTGGGATCTTTCCACAGGGCGATGTCACGGCTCATGTTGATTTCCTGCGGCATCCAGTGGTTGGCGCAGGCCGCAAGGTATTTTTCCCATGCCCACTTGTATTTGAACGGCACGAGCTGATTTACATCCGCCTTGCAATTGATGATGCGCTTGTCTTCAACCGTTACACGGCGCGTAATGTTTCCGGTGTTGTCCTCAGTGTTGTCCTGGTAGTCGCCGATTCCGATATGCCTGAAATCAGGCAGGCGGCCGGTTGCCTGCGAATCCGGGTTGGATGCAATTGGCATCACATCGCCCAATGCGCCATTTATCCGCGCCATTCCGGCCTGTCCTGCTTCATCCTCAAATATCAACATGTCCTTCTCCTCTTATTTCCAACTTTGCAAATTACTGGCACGACTCGCACTCGGGATTATCAATGGAACAATATTTGACATCGGTTGCTGTGATGTTATCCATGGCGGACATGTTTCCCCCGGCGGGGACCGCGTTCAGGGAGCCCGCTTCCACAGTGGACTTTTCCGCCGAGCTTGCTCCGAGCGAGCGCAAATAGTAGGTAGTTTTCAGACCGCGCAGCCAGGCCAGCTTGTAGGCGTCATCCAGCTTTTTACCGGAAACCCCGGCCATGTAGATATTAAGCGATTGTGCCTGATCGATCCATTTTTGCCGCCGCGCAGCGGCTTCGATCAGCCATTGCGGCTCGATTTCGAAGGCCGTGGCATAAAGCCTGCGAATATCGGCCGGCACCCGGTCTATCTGCTTCAAGGCTCCATCAAAATACTTGAGATCGGAAATCATGACTTCATCCCAGAGCCCCAGCCTTTTCAGATCATTTACCAGGTATTCATTGGGTATCGTGAATTCTCCCGACAAATTGGACTTGACGTAAAGATTCTTGAATGAGGGCTCTATACTGGCGGATACCCCGATGATGTTGGAAATGGTTGCGGTCGGCGCAACCGCCAGGCAGTTCGAATTACGCATGCCATGCTTCCTGATGCGCTCGCGCAAGGTGTCCCATTCCAGTGTGGCCGACATATCCACTTCGACGTACCCTCCGCGTTCTTCACGCAACAGATCGAGGGTGTCCTGCGGTAGAATCCCGCGATCCCAGAGGCTGCCGCGATACGACGCATAACGGCCGCGCTCTTCGGCCAATTCGGTGGAAGCCCAATAGGCATGATAGGCAACCGCTTCCATCGCTTGATCGGCAAATTCCACCGCTTCTTTTGAAGCGTAGGGAATGCACAGCTTGTGCAGGCAATCCTGAAAACCCATGATGCCCAGCCCTACCGGGCGATGCTTCAGATTGGAATTGCGCGCTTTGGCGACCGCGTAGAAATTGATATCGATGACGTTGTCCAGCATCCGCATTGCCGTGCCCACGGTTCGCTTGAGCTTGACTGCGTCAAGTTTGCCGTCATGAATGTGCGCCGCCAGGTTGACCGAACCCAGATTGCACACGGCGATTTCATGCTCGTTGGTATTCAGGGTTATCTCGGTGCAAAGATTGGAGCTATGCACTACTC
The DNA here is from genome assembly GCA_036392275.1 of Nitrosospira sp. Lineage (GTDB taxonomy): Bacteria > Pseudomonadota > Gammaproteobacteria > Burkholderiales > Nitrosomonadaceae > Nitrosospira. The sequence goes on from DASVYI010000168.1 coordinate 14,310, forward strand.
CGATATGATTTTGCGGCGAACGGATATTGCAGGGATCCTTGAAAGTGATCCATGGATGACCGGTTTCAAACAGCATGCTCAGCATTTTGCGCCATAACTGCAGCGCCGGAATCTTCTTGTACAGGCTGAGTTCACCGCGGGCGGATTTTTCTTCGTAGCCAAGGTACGCCTGCTCAAACTGCCTGCCGAATTTTTCGTGCAGGTCGGGCACGTCGGAAGGTGAGAAAAGCGTCCATTCTCCTCCTTCCATTACGCGCTTCATGAACAGGTCGGGAACCCAGGTAGCGGTATTCATATCGGGGGTGCGGCGGCGGTCATCGCCTGTGTTCTTGCGCAAATCCAGAAATTCCTCGATATCCAGATGCCATGACTCCAGATAAGCGCACACCGCGCCTTTGCGCTTACCGCCCTGGTTCACGGCTACCGCCGTGTCGGATACCACTTTGAGAAACGGTACCACGCCTTGCGATTTGCCGTTGGTGCCCTTGATATAGGAACCCATTGCCCGCACCGGGGTCCAGTCATTGCCGAGTCCTCCGGCATACTTGGCGAGCAGCGCATTTTCCTTGATCGCTTCGTAAATGCCGTCGAGATTATCCGGAACCGTGGTGAGATAGCACGAGGACAACTGCGAGCGGCGGGCACCCGAATTGAACAGGGTTGGGGTGGAACTCATGAAATCGAAATTCGACAGTATGTGATAGAACTCGATGGCTCTTTCCTCACGGTCGATTTCATTCAGCGCGAGTCCCATTGCTACACGCATGAAGAATGCCTGAGGCAGTTCGATACGGTGATCCCGTATATGGAGAAAGTAGCGGTCGTACAAGGTTTGCAGACCGAGATAGCCGAATTTGAGGTCCCGGCTGCTATCCAGCGCCTGAGCCAGGCGCGGCAGATCAAATTGCGCCAGACGCTCGTCCAGCAACTCGGCATCGATCCCTTGCCTGATGAAACCGGGAAAATATTGTGCGTAGTGGTGGGCCATTTCCTGCTGTATGACCTCTTCGCCCAGCACCTCCAATCGAAGGGTATGCAACAGCAACCGTGCTGTCACATAGCTGTAGGCAGGTTCTTTTTCGATCAGTGCCCGCGCCGAAAGAATCGCCGATTTTCTGACTTCTTCCATCGGCACGCCGTCATACAGGTCCTTCAGGGTGGATTTGAGTATCAGCGTTGCATTCACCGCTTCGCCCAGCCCCGTGCAGGACGATTCGATCAGGTTCAGCAATCTGTTCGTGTCGAGTGGCATTCGCTGGCCATTTTCCAGCACATTCAGAATGCTGGCCGGTGCCTCCGCTGTGGTTATTTCTCTCTGTTGCGCCCGCTTGCGGGCGCGATCCTCCCGGTAAAGCACGTAAGCACGCGCAACGTCGTGCTCGCCCGAGCGCATCAATGCCAGTTCCACCTGATCCTGGATATCCTCGATATGAAACGTTCCACCCGCGGGCTGGCGGCGGATCAACGCGTTCACCACATCATCGGTCAGCCGCGCCACCATTTCGCGCACCCTGGCGGAGGCCGCACCTTGACCGCCACTGACGGCGATGAATGCTTTTGTCATGGCGATGGATATCTTGGCCGGCTCGAATCCGGCCACCGAGCCATTGCGGCGAATGATTCTGTATTGGGAATACCGGGTATCCTGGCTGGACGGGGTTGTAGAAGAATCATATCCCGACATTGCCGGGCGATTCATATGATTGGTTGCAAGTTGCATGTCGGATCCTCCTATCGATACCGGAAAACTGTC
>DASVYI010000169.1:0-1784 GCA_036392275.1 Nitrosospira sp.
ATCACAATATCGCCGCTGGAGGCCGCCTCGCGGCGCACATTCAGCGTGGTATTGCAGCCAACCGGGCACTGGGTGCAGATCGAAGCCGCGCTCTTGAGCTCCCAGGGACGGGCCTGGAAGCGGAAATCGGTCGTCGTCAAAGCGCCCACCGGGCAGATATCGGTGGTGTTGCCCGAGAAGTACGAATCGAAGCCCGGCTCGGAATAACTGATGATCTCGAGCGACCGGCCGCGCTGGAAAAAGCCGATCACGGGCTCGCCTACGATCTTATCTTGGAAGCGCACGCAGCGCGCACATTGGATGCAGCGCTCGCGGTCCAGCACAATCAGCTCGCCCAGCGGCACTTGTTTTGCCAGGTGCATCTTTTCGGCATAGATGTAACGGCTTACACCCGGGCCGTGACGCAAGGTCAGGTTTTGCAGCGGGCATTCGCCGCCTTTATCGCAAATCGGGCAGTCCAATGGGTGCGAGGTGAGCAGGAACTCCAGGATGTCCTTGCGCCCGGCCTTGACCTTGTCGCTGGTATTGACCACCACCATCCCCTCAGAGATGGGCGTAGTGCAGGCTGTTTCCAGCTTGGGGCCATACTGCATCTTGACCGAGCCGTCAGCCTCCCGTACCAGCTCGCCGCTGGCGCGATCGCGAACCGGGCGGCCGATATCCACCAGGCACATCCGGCACATCCCTACCGGCTCCATCTTGGGATGGTAGCAAAAGACCGGAATGTCAATGCCAGCCAGCTTGGCGGCATTGACGATTAAAGTACCTTCCGGCGCTGTAACGGGTTTTCCATCAATCGTCAGGTTTACCAACTTTGCCATGATTTACTCCGCTCAATCCCCAGTCGCGGCCGCTTTTTCAGCCTGTTCGGCGTGGGTTGCCTTCTCAAAGTCCTGGCGGAAACGGGTGATCCCTGAGAGGACGGCTTCGGTTGAGAAATCGCCCAGGGCGCACAGGCACTTGCCCTTGATCTGGCTGGCAACGTCGCTGAGCAGCTCGACATCGCCCCAACTGGCTTTACCCGAGGCAATCCGCTCGGTGATATTCATCATCCAAAAAGTGCCTTCCCGGCAAGGGGTGCATTTACCGCACGACTCGTGGCGGAAGAAGTGCACCGTCTTGTTGATCAGCCAGTCGATGCTGACCGTATCGTCAATCACGATCACCGAGGCCGAGCCGAGCTGGGCGCCCAGGCTGGGGACGCTTTCGTAATCCATCGGGGTATCCAGGGCGGCTTCATTCGCTACGATCAGTGAAGAAGAGGCCCCCGCCGCCATGATCGCTTTGACCTGGTGGCCGCCGGTGATTCCGCCGCCGAGCTCGTAGATCAGCTTGCGGAAGGGCGTGCCCAGGGGCAGCTCATAATTGCCGGGCTTGTTTACACAGCCCGAGAGCGAGAAAATCTTTGTGCCCGGGCTTTTCTCGGTGCCCATGGTGTGGTACCAGTCGGCGCCATTCGCAATGATCAGCGGGACGTTGGCCAGGGTTTCGACGTTATTGACCACGGTGGGCTTGCCGAAAACGCCGTAGGTGGGCGGGAAAGGCGGGCGCAAACGCGGCTGGCCCAGCTTGCCCTCGATCGACTCGAGCATGGCCGATTCTTCGCCGCAGATATAAGCCCCAGCCCCGAGATGGGTATAAATGTGCAGAGAGTAATCGCTGTCAAATATTTTGTCGCCCAGCAGCCCGGCAGCTTCCATCGCCGCGATCTGGCGGTTCATCGATTCGGCAATCGGCCAAAATTCACCGCGCAGATAGACGTAAGCGGCGTGAGCCTGGATGGC
>DASVYI010000170.1:0-1763 GCA_036392275.1 Nitrosospira sp.
CAAAAGGGTTGACCAGAGCAGATATCGGAAGACCCATCGGTAAGTGATAAACCGTAGCATCGGTGCGCTGAAAATCGCAAAGAGCCACCCTGCCGCTGTGAGCCCGTGACCCGTGGTATGCCAACTGGATACCACGCCAGGTGCCCACTCCCGCTGAAACAAGAACAGCGGAAAGAAGGCGAGTACGAGAAGTGCCATCTCGGGAATGGCTGAGTCTCGCCACCGTTGCGCAGTCTGCAAAATGGAGTCGAACCGGTGCATCTCCTCCGTTGGTACGATCCTCCCCTTGACGAATTCCGCAACAACCATGCGAATACCTGGCTCAATGATGATCTCGGCGAGAATTAGTATGGGTAAAGCTACGAGGAAGCGACCATATGCCGAAAAATCGTAAAGAAAAGGGACTCTTACTCTCTGCCCGAATGCGACTCCATCTCGAAGCGAAAGCAGCAGGAGCGGTAGCCAGGTGACGGCGATGAGAGCGACCATCCTGCGCAGAATGTTTGGCAGCCGCTGTTGGACCCACCGGGATCGCGCCAGAAAATCGTAGATCGGTCCGCCAACAACGATGGAAAAATCCGTGGCCGACACTGCGGTGACCCGGTTTTGATTTGCTCTGATGACGGGAGTGGGTTCGAGCGATCGACGCCCTGGGACCTCAGGAATTCCGGCTGACGTGCCCATATATTCGCGGTGTTCTGGCAAGCTTCTTGCGGCTACTCACTGGCTTATTCGGCGATTTACCAGTACTTGCTAGGTACGTTTATTTATTTGCCGACAGGTTCCGGGGTGAATGCGTATTCAGCGTTTCCAGTAACGCTGATGCGGCATCGGGTGCCGGGACAGCTCCTTTAAACACGATGTCTTCCGCGCTTATTTTCTTTCCGTAAAGATTGTCATTAGCATCGCCATCGACCATCAAAGTCGCGCCTTCCAAGGAAACTCCTCCAAACACCCCGCGCGAGCGCGAATAAGAAAGCAGTTCAGCTTGCATACGGACATTCGTCGCCGCGGATGCTGTCCTGCCCTTTGGCCCGGCCGCTATACTGGCGTCAGCACCCAATTTCATTTTGCTCTTCATCATCGAACGTGCGCCTTTATCATTCATGACCAGAATTACAAAATCTGTTGCCTGGCCGCCAATCTGAAACCCAATATTTCCGGCGGTAGACTTCATCATGGTTGGCGCGCCCCAAGGGCCCTTGAAATCTTCTCCACCGCGGCAAGTCATCACGCCCCGGCCATAACTACCTCCGATGCCCACAGCGACTTTCTTCATAGCAGGAAGGATTATTACGCATTCGGCCTTGTTCAAAAGATCCTGTGGAATGTCGTCCGGAACGTCAAGAATCTCCTTTAGAACCTGCCCCGACTCTTTGACTCGATCACGCTCACGATCGCCAGTATCCGCTATAAGGACGGAACTCAGAGACAACAATACGGCAGCCAGTGCTAATCCGTTCATCCGATACTTACCCAGAGTCCTTGAATCACGCATGGGAGCCTCCCTCGTGTATAAGCTAAAGATGTTGCGCCAGGGAAATAGAGCGTCCAACTGGTAAAGCTGACAGCCTGAACTCAACCGGACTCCGTTTGAATGGGACATAATTTGTTCTCTGCTAACAAAAGCGGATCAGGGCAGGTTGAACAAGGGCAAGGCATCCTGAACTGAGCCAGTCGGCTACTTGTAGCCAAAACTCTGAAATGCGACCACTGTGTGAAAGGAGAAATGACACAGTGGCTTCAGGCTGATGTAAAACGTA
>DASVYI010000171.1:0-2216 GCA_036392275.1 Nitrosospira sp.
CTGAGGGCGTGCAGGAGCAGCTCTATTGCGGTTGCGTGGCGGCTGATCAGATGATGCAGAAGCAATTTGGGGTTCCGGCTCTGACGGGTAAATGTGCCGAACACTTCCTACGGCGTACCCGTTCAGGCAGGTCCATCGCGGTGGCACAAACTCAATTTGATCCTTCGATGTGCACGACGAAGACGCGTGAAACGGATGCAAAAGCGGTAACGACTGCCCGAGCAGCTGTCCTTGATGACGGCCCTGAGCTCGCTGACCGGCCATGAGAGTCGGGCTGTTGCGCACGTGCGGTGCAGGTTTTTCCACAAGCCTACCAAATTGTTTTTGCGACAAAAACAACGACAAACCGCGACATTGGCAACTCCGTCTCAAGTTGACGCTTGAAAGTACCGCAGCCGACCGTTAGAAATGGTGCGAACCAGGTATTGCGGGGCTATCCGAGACGCGCCGATGGCAATGGAACTACCAAACTTCGATCGGAAGCAATGGATGGTGATCGCCATCCTGATGCTGGTCAATTTCGTGAACTATGTGGACCGGCAGGTGATCTTTTCGCTTTTTCCGGCGATCCGGCATGACTTTGGGCTGCGCTATGAACAACTTGGCTACCTGGCGACCGCATTTACGGTGGTGCTCTCGATCAGCACATTTCCGCTTGGGATGATTGCAGACCGTTTCTCGCGGCGGTCGGTGATCAGTACGGGTGTTTTGTTTTGGAGCGTGGCGACCTTCCTGAGCGGGCTGGCTGGTTCGTTCCGTTCGCTACTGACCGCGCGGGCGCTGGTAGGCGTCGGGGAAGCCGCCTACGCGCCCGCCGGCACGGCCGTTCTCAGCGCTACGTTTCCGAAAGACATCCGGGCGAGGATTCAGGGAGCGTGCGATATCGGAATGTTTGCCGGGGGCGCGACAGGAATTGCGCTTGGCGGTATGATGGCTCAATCGTTCGGTTGGCGTACGGCGTTCTTTTTTGTGGGGATCCCGGGTCTGCTGTTAGGGCTGAGCGCGTTGCGGCTTCCAGAGCCGCCACGCAGCGAGTCTGAAGAGCATGTACAAGTGCGAGACCTTTTGCGCGTGCCGGCATATGTGGGATTGCTGGTCGCGGGATGGTTCAGCAGCTTTGCCGGCTACACCTACATTGCGTGGGGGCCGGAGCTGGTTCAGGAGCAGAAGGGGTTTACGGCACGGGAGGCCGGAATGGCTTTGGGGCTCACCGTGGTTTTGGGTGGCGCGCTGGGAATCGCCGTCGGAGCATACCTGTCGGATCGGATTGCTCAGCGGCATCCGTGGGGACGCGCGCTGATCATCCCGATCGGATTCGTTCTGGGAGCGCCTGCAATCTTTGTGTCGCTGCACAGCGCCGGCAAAATTCCGTTTCTTGCTTTCTTTGGGCTGGGGGCGTTTTTCATGAGCTGGTACCACGGACCGCTCACGGCCACCATCCACGACCTGATTCCGTCAAGCGGGCACGGGACCGCCCTCGGCCTCTACTACCTATTCGTCAATCTCTTTGCCATGGCGCTGGCGCCGCTGCTGATTGGGCGCGCGGCTGACCGCTATGGTCTGATTAACGCGTTGCATATCCCGATCGCTTCGCAGCTGATCGGTGCGGCTTGTTTTGCGATTGTTGTTTGGCTGATCCGCCGTCACGGATTGCATCATCCGGTTCTGAACCGGTACTGGGAGGGCGCACAGATGGCGCCTTCTCTTGCGACGGTGGAATTGGAATCCGCAAGCATCTGACCTTTCTGTCTGCAAGTAGTGGGGTCCTCAAAATTTCGGTAAGGAGCAATGTTATGGGACAGCTGGTGACGATTGATACCAATCTCGACACAACTATCAGCCCACCGCCGGTGAAACACTACCAGGCATACCGGCCCCGTCCGTTTACTCGCGAGGAGCGGGAGACGACTACGCTTCTGTTTGGAGGGCTCACATGGAAGCACGAGCGGCTGATGCAGGGGGCGCTGCACAACCTGGGTTATAAGGCTGAGCCGCTGCCCAACATTGCGCGCGAGGACCTGGATGCGGGCAAGGAACTGATCGATGTGGGTGCGTGCTGCCCCACGATCTTTACCACCGGGAGCCTTGTCAACTTCCTCAAGAAAGAAGTTGCGGTTCATGGGAAGGATCAGACGAACAACAAGTACGTGTACTTGACGGCTGGGGCTTGCGGGCCTTGCCGGTTTGGGCAGTATCACGAGTCGTATTCGATGGCG
>DASVYI010000172.1:0-2113 GCA_036392275.1 Nitrosospira sp.
TCAATTGCTCGGCGTCAATGAAAAAATACCTTCCCGATCCGTTGGCTATCAAATGCCTGCTGGCAGGTGGCGACGATTATGAGCTTTGCTTTACCGCACCCCGGTCGGCGCGCCAAGGAATCGGAACGCTCGCGTGCGAACATAGTGTCCCCTTGACCCGTATCGGCGCCATCGGCACCGGGGAGGGACTCATCGTACTGGATGCGGACGGCAATTCCATTTCATCGGAAGCGAAAGGCTATGACCACTTCCGCGTCGAGTAACCCCATCATGCCGGGCGGGGAGGTTGTGGCCCATGGCGCAGCCATTCCCCATGGCGAAGGCATCCCCCGTGACGAAGCCATCCCTGGCAACAAGGCTATCCTCCATGGCGAAGCTACCTCTCGTAACGAAGCCGCTCCCGGTAATGAAGCTATCCCTTATGATGAAGCAGCATCCCGCGATAAAGCCATGCCCGATAGCTCCGGCATGCGCAGCGGCCAGGCCAATGACAGGCCGGTCCGCATGCCGGAACCACAGCCGGACCACAGTCCGGAGGCCAACCCCGAGGCCGCGACTCCTTCGTTAATGCTGCCCCCGGGCGCGTCTACGCCACCGCCTCCCGACAAGGCGTTCGTGCGGCGCCATCCCGCCCATTTCATCGCGTTCGGCGGCGGCGTGGGACTGAGCAAGGTTGCGCCGGGTACCGCGGGAACACTCGCCGCGCTCCCATTATTCTGGGTACTCAGCTACTTTCTCGACGCCGCCGGTTTTCTGCAACTGATTGGCATCATGTTCGTCATTGGCATCTGGGCTTGCGCCGTTACGGGAAAGGCGCTCGGCAGTCATGACCACGGAGGCATGGTCTGGGATGAGATCACCGCTTTTCTCCTGGTGCTGGTGTTTACCCCCAACGTGTTGCTGTGGCAGGCCTTTGCATTTCTTCTGTTTCGCGTGTTCGATATAATCAAACCGCCGCCTATCCGGTATTACGACAGCAAACTGCGTGGCGGTTTCGGCGTGATGTTCGACGATCTGTTGGCCGCGTTCTATGCGCTGCTTTGTCTGGCGGCATGGAGAGCGTTTGGTACATAACCGCTCCGGGTATCTGTTTCCGGGGAAGGATTTCAGGATCAGGAAGTTCCAAGGGATAGGGAGGCGCGTATGGACGATCTGACGCTGCTGGATCTTGCCAGACAGACTGGGTCATTGCTTTCCGAACAGGGATTGATGCTTGCCACCGCGGAATCCTGCACCGGAGGCTGGCTGGGGCAGGCCCTCACGTCGATAGCCGGAAGCTCCGTCTGGTACGAACGCGGATTCATCACCTATTCGGTTGTCTCCAAGCACGAAATGCTGGGTGTGAGTGACGCAACGCTCAAAGAGTACGGCGCCGTTTCCGAGCAGACCGCATCGGAAATGGCGGCCGGCGCGATCGGGAGAAGTTGCGCGCAGGTCGCGGTTTCCATTACCGGCATTGCCGGCCCCGATGGCGGCACGGCGAAGAAACCGGTTGGAATGGTCTGCTTTGCCTGGATGATGAAGGATGGGCTTGCGCGCGCCGAAACCCGCCATTTTTCTGGAAATCGCGAAGAGATACGGCGCCAGGCGGTTGGCGGCGCCTTGGAGGGAGTGATCGACCTGTTGAACAGCATTCCGCCCGAAGTCGCTTGAAGCGAAAACGGACGAATTTCAGGCCGGACGAATCGACCGGAATCCTTTATTAAACCTAAATCCCGCAGTTGACCGCTCGTTTTTCAATTTACTGTTATTGATCCACCACGACTTTTTCCGATACTTGACCCTTCACCTTTTTGGTGAGTTTGCTACAGGGCGGATTGCACGATTTTTGCGGCACATGGCTGCGTTCCAACTCCTTGGAATGGAATGGCGCCCCAGAGCGTCGCCCGAGGGGCCCCGCAAAGCGGGGATCGGGCAGCGGCGGGGATGCCCGGCCGCGCTTATGGCACGTTGGGGTGCCCGCATCCCACTGCGGGGTCGCATCTTCCGGCGGAAGATACTGCTCCGCCCTTCGCGGTCGCATTCCGCGTCGTTGCGCCTTGCCCTGCACCCCAAAAACCGCACACGCCACCCTGTCCAGCTACCGGATTTAGGTTGGAAATCCGCCGCTATT
>DASVYI010000173.1:0-2111 GCA_036392275.1 Nitrosospira sp.
AGCGTGATCGACCCGCAACGGCTGCGGCACATTGCGTTTTCCCACGTGGAGGCCGACGAATGCGGGTCGCTCAACGAGTGGCTGGCGGCAGCGCCGCACGCCTCGCCGCTGTGCGGCACGATTGCTGCCATGGTGTCCGTCAACGATCTGGCTGATCGTCCGCCAAATGCCCTGGCCGACGGGCAAGCCGTCTGGCTCGGCAAGCATGCCGTTAGGTGGATCGACACCCCGCATCTGCCGCACGCATGGGAATGCGGCTTTCTGATGGAGGAGCAGACCCGCACATTGCTCTGCGGCGATTTGTTCACCCAGGGTGGCGCCAACCATCCGCCGCTCACCACGTCGGATATCCTGGGGCCGAGCGAAGCGTTTCGGCACAGCCTGGATTATTTTTCTCATACCCCAAATGCCGGCACCATGCTGGAGCGGCTGGCATCACTTCAGCCAACGACACTGGCCTGCATGCATGGCAGTGCCTGGAGCGGCGATGGCGCGGGATTGCTGCGCGCACTTGCCCGGTCCCTGCAAAGCTGACATGCACCGTGATACAAATCCCTGGTGCGGTAGCTGGTGAATTCACTTTCAAACCGCGCCAACTATGCCGCATCGTTATTTTATAATCAATCGAGTCGGACCTTATTGATATGCGCTTCACAGCGATCCGCAGTTGTTTCCCGGTTAGCGCGAACGTTAGGCCTCTATCTAGGTCACACCATTACGCCAATTCCTCTTTTACCCCAACCACCCCTCGCTTAGCGGCTACTGCGGTCCACCTGTGATGGATCTTATGTCAGGCACAGGGGTACTTCAAAACGTTGATCGTCATTTGCGACCGCAGCACCACCCCGATGAAAACTCCGAAAAGAATTGAACCGTTGATCCAGGATGGCCTTGTCGATGAGGTTATCCGTCAGCTGATGAGCGGCAAGGAAGCCATGGTCTACGTAGTGCGCTGCGGAGAAGAGATACGCTGCGCGAAAGTTTATAAAGAGGCCAACAAGCGCAGTTTCCGCCAGAGTGTGGATTACACCGAAGGCCGCAAAGTAAAAAACAGCCGTCGCGCGCGAGCCATGGAAAAAGGTACCAGCTATGGACGCAAAGTGCAGGAAGAAGCTTGGCAAAATGCCGAGGTGGACGCCTTGTATCGTCTCGCCGCCGCAAGTGTGCGCGTGCCCAAGCCATATAATTTCCATGAGGGTGTGCTGCTGATGGAACTGGTGACCGACAGCGAGGGCAACGCCGCCCCGAGGCTTAACGATCTGGTGCTCACTGCAGAGCTGTCTCGCGAATATCACCGCACACTGATCACGCAGGTAGTGCGCATGCTCTGCGCTGGAATCATCCACGGCGACCTGTCCGAATACAATGTGCTGGTCGATAGCACAGGGCCCGTCATCATCGACCTGCCCCAAGCCATTGGCGCGGCTGCCAACAATCAGGCCTGCAAAATGCTGCTGCGGGATGTCGAGAACCTGGCCACTTACTTCGGCCGCTTTGCGCCCGAGTTGCTGACCACCGACTATGGCATGGAGATATGGTCGCTCTACCAAAGCGGCCAGCTCCACCCGGAGAGCGTGCTGACCGGGTGCTTCGAGCGTATTGAGAACCCGGTCGACATGAACAGTGTCATGCGTGAAATCAACGACACACTCAAGGAAGAAGAGGCACGGCAACTTTATCGTGCATTACGTTTGCGTCAATCACACGCTTAGATCGATAGGGTCAGACTCGATTGGTTCTGAATTGCTCCGACCGCCGGTCCCCACCTTTGGCCGCGGGCTCTACCCATCTTTTCAATTTCTCTTGAATACTTCGCTTGAACCGGTCATTTCCCAATACCCAAGCTTTGTTTGTTGCCTCTCTGATTGCATTGATGCTCTCTTCATCTGGTGCTTGAATAGCTGCCGGTATGCATTCCGGCATTCCTCGTCAGTTTCTCCCAATCTTCGATATTCGGGATGTGGGGTCACCAAACTATTTGGCTCCCAAGGCATTGTAGCCATAACTCGACCAGGGGTATTCGGATGGATGCGCCACCATACCGGCACGCACAGGATTGAGTTCTATATAACGCATGCAAGTCAGCAAATACGCCTCGGTATCAATCAGAG
>DASVYI010000174.1:0-4777 GCA_036392275.1 Nitrosospira sp.
GCTGCTGAAGCAAAACCCAAGCGCCATCCCCGGATCCCGCTATCACAGGATTTATACGGACCGGGGCGCAAAAATTCAGCTGGAATGGACCTGTCCGCCGAAATGGTGAGAACCGGGTTTCTGGAACAGATTCCGCCGCCCGCGACGTGGCGCGGTATCGCGGTTACTCCCATTATCAAAGGTCAATCGCCGTTCAAAAGCAGGTCAATAGAAAGCGAAAGCCAGCAACTACGCCAGCCGCACGAAAGCCCGATCAACACCGATGAAATAGTGGCCGATATCTGGAACACCAATGCGGACCATATTGAGGCGGCGTTCAATGCGGCCCGGCAGGGATTCAGGGACTGGTCGGGAATATCCGCGGCGGAGCGTGCAGGAATATTGCGGCGCGCTGCGGACCTCATTGAATTCAGCGCGCCAAAACTGGTGGGGCTGTTGCAGCATGAAGGAGGAAAGACCCTTCCCGATTGCCTCAGCGAAGTGCGCGAAGCGGTCGATTTCTGCCGCTATTACGCTGCGGAGGGCGAGCACCTGTTCGCTGAGCCCGGAATAACGCTGCCCGGCCCGACAGGAGAGGAAAACCGCCTGGTCATGGAGGCACGCGGCGTCTTCGTATGCATCAGTCCCTGGAATTTTCCTCTGGCCATTTTTATGGGCCAGATTGCGGCGGCCCTGATGGCGGGGAACAGCGTCATTGCGAAACCCGCGGAACAGACGCCGGTAATCGCGTTCGAAGCGGTGCGCCTGCTGCTCGATGCCGGTATCCCGCCTGCCGCCATCACCCTGCTGCCGGGGGATGGGCAGACCGGTGCAGCGCTGGTCGCACATCCGGGTGTGGATGGCGTGGCGTTTACCGGCTCGGTCGAGGTAGCGCGACTCATCAACCGGGCGCTTGCTGCGAAAGACGCAGCCATTGTGCCCCTGATCGCCGAAACGGGCGGCCAGAATGCGATGCTGGTGGATTCGACCGCCCTGCCTGAGCTCGTCATCGACGATATAGTGCTCAGCGCCTTCGGCTCCGCGGGACAGCGCTGTTCGGCGCTGCGGGTGCTTTATGTGCAGAATGAAATCGCCGATAAAGTGATCGGTCTGCTGCGCGGCGCACTGCGGGAACTGCGCGTCGGCGACCCGCGCCTGATTTCAACCGACATAGGCCCTGTCATCGATGCCGATGCGCTCAAATCGCTTACCAGTCATACGGAGAACCTCAGAAAACTTGGCACGCTGATCGGGCAGGCGCCTCTGCCAGAAGGATTGACCGGCTGGTATATTGCCCCGGCCGCCTATGAAATCGACAGTATTTCCCGTCTGCCCGGTGAAGTTTTCGGCCCCATTCTGCATGTCATCCGCTATGCGGCCGAGGACCGTGCAAGGATCATTCAGGATATCAACGCAACCGGGTACGGGCTGACATTCGGAATGCATAGCCGCCTGCAGCAGAGAACCGCCGACACCGCGCGCCGGATAGAAGCCGGGAATGTCTATATCAACCGCAGCATGATCGGCGCGGTGGTGGGCGTTCAGCCGTTCGGCGGCCGGGGATACTCGGGAACGGGTCCGAAAGGAGGAGGGCCCAATTACCTGCACCGCTTTGCGAATGAAAAAACCGTCACGGTCAATACAACGGTAACCGGGGGCAATATTGCGCTTTTGAATGTAGTATCGGAAGTATCGGAATAAACTCACACGCCGGTGATCGCGATACCGTTAGCAAAAAAACAGGAGACAATCATGCAGCTTTTATTGATACTGGGCATCGTGGTCGCCATCGCTGCCGTTGCATTTGCTCTGCAGAACAATACACCGGTGACTGTGGCTTTGGGCATATGGAACTTCGAGAGCTCGCTGGCTATGGTACTGTTGATTGCACTCGGCATCGGCGCGGTTATCGCCGTATCACTGTCGTGGCCAGGCATGATCAAGGGTTTCTGGACGAGCTCGCGTCTGCGCCGTCAAGTCAACCAGCTGCAGGACGACAAAGCCATGCTGGAACAGCGTGTCGTTCAGCTTGAGGAGGAACTGAAACGAGTCAGCCCGGAGCCGATACCGGAAGAACCGCCGCGCTATCTCGGACTGAAGTCGATACTCATCGGGGGCGGTAAGGCCGAAAATCCCAAGGAATGACCGAGATCTCCCCCGCCCGCCAGCGATCTGGGCACTACCCTGCCGCTGACTCCAACTGCTTCCATAAACACTTACCCTTGCTCTCGCGTTCGATGCTGTCCAGCTGCTGCAAGTGGGCTTTCAGTTCCTCCTCGCTGGCGGGCACCACGATCAATTGCAGGTCATGCAGATTGGCGGCGAGATTGAGCTCGGATGGAGTTTCCAGCTCCATCAGCAGGCTATCCTGTCCCCGCGTCATCGCGAGATAAACCTCCGCCAGCAACTCTGCATCGAGCAGCGCGCCATGCAATGCCCGCCGCGAGTTATCGACTTCGTAGCGTTCGCATAGCGCGTCCAGGTTATTCTTTTTGCCGGGATACAGCTCTTTGGCCATTTTCAGCGTATCGGTGACCGAATGGCAATATTCACTCAATGACCGCAGTTGCGCCAAACCCAATTCATGATCGATAAATGCGACGTCGAATGCGGCGTTATGCATGATCAATTCAGCGCCATCGATGAATTCGAGCAGCTTGTGAACGATATCCTGAAATTTTTGCTTGTCCTGAAGAAATTCATTCGTCAAACCGTGGACCTGCAGTGCACCCTCATCGATATCGCGCCCGGGATTGAGGTAATAATGGATACGCCGCCCCGTCAGCCTCCGACTGTGCATTTCCACCGCGGCGATTTCAATGATCCGGTGGCCTAGCCTGGGTTCCAGGCCCGTGGTTTCAGTGTCGATAAAAATCTGGCGCATTCCGAGTCATGCTCATAAAAAAAATAATTCCGGTGATCTTTCGAAAGTTTTCCAAACTTGTCAGAAGTTTCGTTATTCTGCCGGGTATGAGGTCTTCCCTGCGTCATTTGTGAGCACCGACTGCGCCCCCTGATTGGCGAGCCTATCCGCGCGCTCATTACCGTCATGGCCGGAATGACCACGTACCCATAACCATTCGATATGATGACGCTGCGTCAGCAGATCCAGTTCTTTCCACAGATCATCGTTCTTTACCGGTTTTTTGTCAGCGGTCCGCCAATCGCGCTTTTTCCATGAAAATATCCATTCGCTGATGCCCTTCTGCACATAGGTCGAGTCGGTGTGCAGGCGCACGTTACAGCGTTGTTTCAGCGCTTCCAGCGCGCGAATCACCGCAAGCAGTTCCATGCGGTTATTGGTCGTCAGTTTTTCGCCGCCGAACAGCTCCCGCGTGTGCCCGTTGTATTGCAGCAGCGCACCCCAGCCGCCGGGACCCGGATTACCCTTACAGGCGCCATCGGTATATATCTCAACCTCTGGAATGTGTTTCGTGTTCAACCTGACATTCATTCTCCACCCTGCGCCGTCCTGTGGTGTGCCGCCCTGTGGTGTGCTGCCCTGTGTGGCTCGTTTGCAGATGTGCCCCCGGCAAACTTCTGGAGCTCCGGTGCCTTTCGCGAAATCGGTGCCATACGCCTGGCGGCTCGCACCTCTTTCCACTCAGGCTTGATTACGCGCATTCCGTGAACACGCTTGACCGCCGTCAGAAAATATACCCCTCCGGAAAATGGCCACCAGCGATCACCCGCCGCCTCCATGAAACTGAAGCGCTTCAGCCATTTTTCCTGGCTGAACGGAGGCGCGTAACAGCACAGGCAGTCCTCGGTAATTTCAAAATCCAGCAGGGCCAGCCAGTCCTTGAGCCTTGGCCGCGCGATGAAATTGCCGCGCCAGGGGAAATTGTCTTCCATGGAACCGAAGAGTCCGCGCAATCCCCAAAGGCTGCGGGGATTGAAGCCACAGATGATGACATGCCCCTCCGGCATGAGCACGCGTTGCACCTCGCGCAGGATCTGATGCGGATTGAGGCTGAATTCGAGTATGTGGGGCAACAGCACCAGATCGATACTGTTTGTCTCGATCGGTAAAAAATCGGGGGCTGCGCGCACGGCACCGCCTTTTTCAGTTGCCACGCAAAATTGCAGCGGCATCCTGTTGGTCCGCAGGAAGTTGTATTGCGGAAATCCTACCTGCATGGAATGGTAACCGAATACATTTGCAACAGCCTGATCGTAATAGTTCTGCTCGCGCTCCAGCAAATATTGGCCGAGGCACGTTTCGAACCATACAAGCTTATTTCTTGTCGGCATATATA
The DNA here is from genome assembly GCA_036392275.1 of Nitrosospira sp. Lineage (GTDB taxonomy): Bacteria > Pseudomonadota > Gammaproteobacteria > Burkholderiales > Nitrosomonadaceae > Nitrosospira. The sequence continues at coordinate 4,239 of DASVYI010000174.1, forward strand.
ATATCGGAGATGGCAACATCGAACCGGGCAATGCTATCTCGGCCACACTGATTCGATCCGGTGAATACCGAATATCCATGTGGTACGTTCATCGACCGGTTCTTGTTACTATCAGCTACCATCATTGTGAGATTCTCGAATAACTCAACCGTCCACTATCATGACTACGCCGCATGTTATTGCAATCCGCGCATTTACCGACAATTATATCTGGGTTATCCGTGATCATGCCCATGCCGTGGCGGTCGACCCGGGTGACGCCACGCCCGTGCTGGACTACTTACGGCAGGAATCACTAAAGCTCGTCGCCATTCTCAACACCCATCACCATAATGATCACGTGGGCGGGAATGTCGCATTGCTGCAGGAATTCGCAGTGCCGGTTTATGGCCCCGCGAGCGAGTCGATTCCTACGGTCACACACCGCCTCAAGGAGTGTAACGATAAAGAGAGTGAGGAAGGCTGCGCCTACATTCCGGAATTCTCGCTCAGCCTCAGGGTGCTGGATATCCCAGGTCATACTGCCGGACATATTGCAT
>DASVYI010000175.1:0-11313 GCA_036392275.1 Nitrosospira sp.
GTGCGAACACACCTATCCGAAAAGGCGGTGTGGATGATTCCTTTTACAGACAAGCGCAGCATCCCCCGATCGGCGGATGTAATCTGGGACATCCGTTCCGGGGGCGGCAATCCCCCTCCCGACTTCCTGCTGGATGCCGCCCTTCCACCTTTGGTTGTGACAGTGCATGGCTTTGCCCCTGTAACGCTCAGTGGATGGGAATATTTTCGTACGCTGAAGGGCTTGATTATGTCCCACCGTTACGCCAAACTCAAGCTCGCGCGTTGGCGGCAGGCTCAATCTTCGATCGCAGCAATCATTGCTGTATCCGCGTTCGTTAAAGATGAAACCATCCACTACACGGGAGCTGCGGCCGATAAAGTTCATGTTTGCCACCACGGCGTGGATAGCGGGGTTTTTACGCCGCATTCCGGCAGGGAGCCCGAAGGCTATTTTTTACATATTTCCAACGATGAACCGCGCAAGAACATCGACAGGATTTTGCAAGCGTTCGCCAAACTCAAACTCGACAATGATATCCAGCTTGTGCTAAAGCTTCCCAAACACGCCGCGCAACGCTATGCCGGAATCGATGGTGTGCGGGTACTCACGGGCCTGCTTGCAACCGAAGAACTGGCCGATCTCTATCGAAAAGCTCTTGCTTTCGTCTTTCCGTCTCTGTACGAAGGTTTCGGTATGCCTATTGTTGAGGCTATGGCATGTGGCTGTCCCGTCATCACATCGAACGTCTCAGCTTGTCCCGAAGTGGCTGGCGGAGCCGCCACAATCATTGATCCACGCGATGAAAGGGCCCTGTTTGAAGCCATGCTGGCGATATGCCAGGACCGGCATTTGCGGGTGGAGCGGATGACTGCCGGCCTGCGGCGAATCCGGGATTTTTCCTGGATGAAAAGCGCTCAATGCCATGCGAATGTGCTGCGCAGCGCCGCGGGCGCTGACGGTGACACGGACGCTGAGCTGACTGATGGATATACTTAATGAATTTCCGGGGATTATGAGGCAATGTTGATATTTTGGGCTCAGTCATTGCGACTCATTTTGCGCGGGCTACTGGGCACGGGCGTATTGAATCACCAAGCCTGGAGGCTGGTACTGAGAGCGCGAAACAGTTTCGCCAGGATCTCCCCTCCTTTGGAACTGGAAACGACTTTTGACGACAATATTCGTATCGTCACTTCCCTTTCCGACCACATCGAATCGCAGGTATTCTGGCAAGGCTTCCAGGAAGCGGACGAAGGCGTCATTATCCTTTTGAAGCGTTATCTGCCGGTGAACGGCATTTTTATTGATGTAGGTGCAAATATCGGAACATTCACACTCGTGGCAGCGCATCGGGCTCGCCAGGGGCAGGTACATGCCTTCGAGCCGAGCGCACACCATTTCGCTCGCCTGGCGCGTAATGTCGAGTTAAACCATTTTTCAAACGTTGTTCTTAATCAGAAGGGGTTGTACGATCAACCGGGCGAGGCTGTTCTTTTTTTGCCTTCGCGTGCGGGAGAGATGAACAACAGTGGCGCGGCCAGTCTCTATCCGGCCAGCGAGGCCAGGCAAGTTTCCGAGTCAATCTCTTTAGTCCGTCTGGACGACTACATCCGAGATAAAAATCTGCAACGGGTAGATATAATCAAGATCGATATCGAGGGCGCAGAAATCAGGGCCCTGAACGGCGCCAGAGAGTCCCTCGTGCGCTTGCGCCCCCTCGTTCTCATGGAACTCGATCTGGACAATCTGTCCCGAGCCAACTGTTCCCCAAAAGAAGTATTCGATTTCTGGAAATCCCTCGATTACAAGATTTCTATAATTCGTGTAACCGGGGAAACCGTACCAGTGAATAACCCCGAAGAATTCGGACCCCATCAGAATCTGGAATGCCGTCCCTAGGAGCCTGTCGGATTTGAAGAATCGAAGCGAAAAAGTGACTGGGCGCGGACAGATTTTGACGATTTTGAAGGCCAATAGTTGTTCTATTGGTCGAGAAAGTGGCAAAAAATATGGACCGGCCAAGCGCCTTGCAGCCGATTTCCTTTAAGTCCGGCAGGCTGCTAGGACCTGTCAACATCTGTAAAGAAACCGAATCATGCTTTTGACAAAGCTGAAAAAAATCATACGACATGTAGAGCTCTCGTTCGACAATGTTACCGTCAATACCGGTCGAACCCTTCAATTGTCCATCAGTCATGAAATTGACCATTTGAGAGCGAACCCACGCTATAAGGCTCCCAAAAGTCTAATCCCTTTTGGGGGAAAGATTTATTCGCAAAATGATGAAGATGGAATAATAAGGGAAATATTCAACAGAATTGGCACGACCAACAAAGTATTTGTGGAGTTTGGGATCGGAAACGGTCTGGAAAATAATACGCTTGCGCTTCTCTTTGATGATTGGCAGGGTTTATGGATTGATGCTTCCGTCAGTTCCATAAACAACATACGCAACCATTTTTCCGAGATTATCCGAAATGGGAAATTGACGGTCATCGAATCCTTCATTACCAAAACCAATATCGACAGCTTGATTTCCGCCAATGTAAAACACAACGAGATCGATCTCTTATCCGTTGATATCGATGGAAATGACTACCACGTGCTTCAGGCTATATCCTGCATCAGCCCCCGGGTGCTCGTAATCGAATATAACGCGAAATTTGCACCACCAACCTTATTTTGCATGGATTATGCCGAGGCGCATACATGGGCAGGCGATGACTGCTTCGGCGCATCGTTGAAGTTTCTCGAAGTGAATCTGAGCAGGATGGGGTATTGTCTCGTAGGTTGCAATTTATCGGGGGCCAATGCATTTTTTGTCAGGAAGGAACTGGTGGCCGACAGGTTTCTGGAACCTTTCACTGCGGAAAATCATTTTGAACCTGCGCGATATTACTTATCGGGATACGCTTCGGGGCATCCCCCCGCTTATAAGACACTCGCAAAATCGTTGACGATGCGCTCGGCCTGATGGATTTCCAAAGCGACTTCGGAAAATAATCTGCTGCGTCGAGATGTGCCAGTTTTCAAAAACCGTACACTCCACCCTGTCCAACTGCGGGATTTAGGTTGAACCTGATCTGATCATTGCACCGGTCAAGTCGGGTAACGGTCAGATGAGGTCGCGGCCTGCCGCACCTCAAATAACGATGATTCGCTGCTCTTAAGGGAACCGGCCTTGAACTTTACAAAAGATATTCCCGAATCCTATCTCAGCGTCGTTACTGCAAAATCTGTTTTGTTCTGGCTGGCGTGCACATTCGCCTGCATGACCATACTTACCCACCTCGCGCAGATCCTAGGCATCACTTTCAAGATTTATGCTTACATCGGCCTTTTTTTAATGATGGCCATGTGCTTGCTTACCTGGATTTTTTTCCAGCACCAGCGCAAGGCGATCTCTCAACATGATACGGCAACATCAGGGTTCCTGGCTGTCCTCGGCCTGACTTGCGCCTTTATTTCAAGCTTTTTCAATACCGGTGCCTCAAGAATCAGTTACGACCTTTTTTATTACGTCGCCAACGCGGTATACCATTTGCAGCACCCTGATTTACCGATGGATTTTGCAATTCATTTTATAGAAACCGGTAGCGAACCTTTTTTGGCCTATTTCGGCGCGACTTCCCTGCCATTCGAATACATCCAGGCCGTCATAGCGTATTTTTTCAACACTCCCTATTTATCGGCTTTTTTTCTCTTCTCTTCGGCTTTATTCGGATTCGTGGTTCCACTTGCGCTGTTTTACCTGATCTGCCAATTTGGCCACCCAAAGGCCGCTGCGGTTGGCGCGGCTTTCACAATTGCCGTCATCCTGCTTCTCGGCGAAACCCCGCGAACGCCCGGTACCTGGTCCTTTCCCAATATATACATCGGAAAAGTTTTTTTCATTTCGACGGGGATACCTTTATTTGCCGCGGCGACGATCAATTTTTTTCGAACCTCGTCCCGACTTGACTGGGTGTTCATGTTCGCGGTCACTACTGCGCTGGTGGGCACGACAACGTCCAGCATGGCGCTCCTGCCGGCTCTGGCAGCCATTCTTGTCATAGCTTATGCGACGGTAAGCGGTGACGTCAGGATATTTATAAAAAACACGCTGGCTTATGCATCAAGCCTGAGTTATTTGATCCTCTATATCCTGACCACCCTGATGGTTATGAATCTTCACGCAAGTGTCGGCGCAAATAGCCCTGTCAATGAAGGTTTTCCCGTTACTTTTTGGGGACACGCCGCCTTTTTTTTGGAGAAATCAGGACCCGCCACCCCGCTTGCATTGGCAGGCTCAACCTTGACCGTAATATTGATGACGTCGGGCATTGTCAGAAAATTCATCCTCGCATGGATTGTCGCTACCGTGGTTCTCTTTCTTAACCCGGTCGTGGCGCCATTTGTTATCAAATATCTGACAACCCCGAATATTTACTGGCGTCTGTTCTACCTCTATCCTTTGCCCCTTTTATTAGGCCTGACGGGCGCAAAACTTTATGAACTTACGGGAAGATTCTCCCGACCCGTCCGATCGGCCCTGATCTCAGGCACAGTTTTGATACTTGTCATTTCTCATTTTGTACCGTTTACCACATCGGTTTTATACTTGAGAACCGAGTTTGGCTGGCCGCGCTATAAGATGCCTCCAACAATACGGCAGCACGCCGAGGAAGTGATCGCGGTAGCGCCACCCGGGCCTATGCTTGCACCATTGCCGCTGGGCGGCGTCATAACCATGCTGAGCGCCGACTATCCGCAAATGCGCGTTTTTAACGAACCGGAGAGGCTATGGTTTGCGGAACGAGGGATGGATTCCGAGATTGACAAGAGAATCTGCGCATCCGAGTTTGTGAATGGTGACAAACCAGACTGTTTATCCGCTTTCCGTGCCATGCTGGAGGATCGTAAACTTCGTTCCGTCGTTATCGCCAGAAACGCTGCCCTGGATCCACAAGCCCAGGATGCCTTGAATGACAGTGGCTTCGGGAGCAGCAGGGAAGTAGACGATCTGCTGATTTACTGGAGGTAACCAGATCCTGAGCTTGAGTTCTCTGAGTACACCGGTTAGACGGGCGAGCTTGCGTTTCGTTTTCCGAGGAATAGCGTAATCGCATCTTCCAATAGCTTGCCGTAAAAAAAACGCAGCATCAGAAAATAAATAACCGCACCGAAACCAACATAGACGAGCAGTCCCCCCGGACTGACCCTGCCTTCAAATATCATTTTTGCACCCAGCACGCCTGCAGCCATCACAGCCGAGGAAACAACCGCCGGACGAAGGCATTCCGCAATTTTTGTAAATGAAGTACCCAGCACGGCCTTGCTCATGCCAATGGTCGAAAAAGCGACAATCAGTTCAGTCGCCATCAGCGCCGCCACCATTCCGAGCACTCCATAATGGGCGCCAATCGACATCAGGGGCAACAGGATAACGAGCGCAATGATCGTGGACTTCACCGACAAATCGGCTCGCCCCATGCTGGCCAATACGGGACGAAGGAAGGATGTCGTCATTCTGAATGGCATCACAATCGATAACAGGGCAAGCGGCACCGCGACAGCGGACCATCGATCACCCAGTACTATCGCCACAAACTCCTGGGATACACAGGCCAGACCTATCATCACGGGAAATAGACCCAGCGAGACAATGCCGAGGGATTTGCCCAGATAGTGCGCTGCGACCTCGCGTTGCTCCTGGAATTTGGAAAACGCCGGAAATATGATTGGATTGATCACTGGCATGATCTTGGCGAGCGGCAGCAGGGCAAACTGAAACGTGACCGCGAAAATGCCAAGCAATTCTGCGCCGAGGACCGGTCCGGCAATCAGGGTGGCAAGCTTGTCGGTAATCAATACAATCGCGCCCCCCAGTGACAACGTTCCGCCGAAGAGCATCATCGCGCGGACAGCCGAGAAATTCAGTGAAGGGGCGATGATCCACGGCTGCAGAATCATGAGTATGACAGCCAGAAGAACGCGATTGATCAGCATGCCCGCCACCAATGCCCAGACCCCGGCACCCCAGATAGCGAGCAGCAGTGTCACAATGGCAGCGCTGACGCTCGCGGCAAATTCGGCGGACGCCCTCAGCTTGAACTTCAGGTTGCGGTCCAGAAGGGCGTTGGGTATGACTCTGAAAGGGGCGAGCAGGAAAATGAAAGCCAATACCTTGGCCAATAGTTCGAGACGAGGCTCGTCGAAGTAGGCGGCTATGAGACCGCTGCCGAAGAAATAGGCAAGAAAAAGCAGACCGTTGATGACCAGAAGCCATCCGAAGACACTGCGCAGTTCGGCCTCCTCGATTTTTTTCGCGCGCACCAGGGCCAGATCGAGGCCAAACGTGGATAGCAGCGCCAGCAGTTCCAGCGGCGCTTCCAGCATGGCATTGAGTCCGTAGTCTCCCGGGCTGATGAAGCGCACGACGATAATCGTGCTGAGCCAGCTGATGACCTGTCCGGTCAGTCGCAATATCGTCGCCCAGCGGGCGCCGGATAAAACCTTGTCAACGATCTCGTTATTGGTTTTCTTATCCATGTGTCTGGGTTCATGGTAGAGCTAACATAAGCCGGTCAATTTCCGATTTACTCGAACTGACACCGTCGATCGTTTGATTCCTGAGGGGTAACGGATACGCCTTTTGGCTTTGGGATACGCCTTTTGGCTTTGCTCAGGTGTTCCGGGGGTCGTTGTTTTGCGGTGGTAGCGCGTATTGCTGGCTTATCGTGCCTCGTCAATTACATTGATGAAACCTTGCTCATCACGTAACGGAATTTTCCCGACTTTTCTGTTGGAATCTGTTCCATTTCTTCAATTACAATCTCGACTCCCTGACCCAGCCTTGCCTTGAATCCATGCTCGATTCTCTCGATAACCGCGGAGCTGAGCTTGCCGTCCGGAACCACGCATACACGGGTGAGCTCCAGGCTTTCCTGAATGATCTTGAAGTTGCGTACCTGCGGAATATCCCTCAATACGTAAATCAAGGCCAGGCCATGCATGACCTTTCCATCCCGGGCCACAAGAAAATCGGTGCTTCGGCCCTGAATTTCCTTGATCAGGGGAAGGCCCCGCCCGCAACCGCAGAGGGCGTTGTCCAGCATGCCCATGTCACCCGTGCGATAACGGATGAAAGGAAAATCCCCGGTGGCGAGATGGGTCACCACGATCTCTCCCGATTCTCCGCAAGGCAGCGGCATGCCGCGCTGATCCACAATCTCGACGATAATATCTTCAGCCGTGATGTGCATGCCGCCCTGAGGGCATTCGTGTGCGATAAAACCCGCATCGCGGCCGCCATAGCCGTTGGCTACTGGGCAGCCAAATGTTTCGCTGATCCGCCGGCGCTGGTCGTCGTAAAGACGCTCCGAGGTAACGAAAGCGACCCGGATTCCCAGATCATCCATGCGCCGTCCCTTTGCCGCAGCATGGCGGGCAATGTGCGATAAAGCGGAGGGATAGCCAAAGAGCATTTTTGGGCGTACCTTGATTATCTCATCCACAAACCGGTCGAGCTTTTGCTCTGACATCTCGAAGGCGGGAAGAAGCCTGGTCCTGAGCAATCGATCCCGAAGAGCGCGAAGACCATCCTGGGCGCCGAGTTCGATAGGAGAGCCCCAGATCACTATTTCCTCGTCACCGATATCCACATCCCACCAGCGTGTAGCACGCCACTTCGCGGCCACATCGTGACTGATGCGTTCCTTGCCTATGTAAAAGATCAATGGTTCGCCGCTGGAGCCGCCTGTATTAAAACGGACAAGGGTCCGGCCGCTATCCGATTTCAGTGCCTCGATGTTGGCGCGGATCGCCGGTTTATCGAGCAGGGGCAGGCATGCCAGATCTTCCAGACTGCGCACATCCGCCGCGCTAAAGCCAATTTTCGCAAAAAGTCCGCGGTAATACGGAACGTGTACCTCGACGCTGGCGAGCAGGCGCTGCAGTTTTACGAGCCGAAGCGCTTCCAGATGCTCCCGGTCCCACCACTGCGATATCTCCATCTCTTTACGGACGGAAACACTATCATGCTTTTTGATAAGCTCGTGGATCGGAAAAAAAAAGTCCGATGCGAACGAAGTATACAAACTCCGCTTTCCGTGCGTATGGGTCTTCACTTGACGCTTGCGATAGAGTTGTCCGATCGTGACAGCACTCTCTCGTATACATCGAACAGGCGCTCACGCACGTTCGGCCACGCATATTGCTGTACTGCCTCGAGGCCCGCTTTGGCCATGTTCTTCGACTTTTCCGGGTCGCTGAGCAAGGAGAGGATTGCATCTGCCATGGCTTCCGGATCATGCACGGGCACGAGCATGGCTGTCTTTTCATGCTCCACGAGATGGGGTACGCCTCCAACATTCGTACTCACGACCGGAACACCGCTGGCCAATGCCTCCAGCACCGAGATCGGCATGTTGTCGGCCAGACTCGGGTTGACCATGACGTCGGCACGCCGGTAAATAGCCGCCATGCCCTCGTTATCCACCCGGCCGGTGAAGGTGACGGCTTCCGCCACGCCAAGCCTGGCTGCAAGCTGCTCCAGTGTCTGCCGCTCCGGTCCGGAACCGGCCAGAGTGAGCTTTGCCGAGGGAAACATCTTTCTTACGATACCGAAAGCGCGCAGGGCCGTGGCGTTATCGTAGATGGGCTCCAGGTTGCGCGTCACGATGATTTGCGGGAAGTCTGCGGCGCCTGCTCCGGGTGCGGTCCTGTCGCGCATGTCCGCCTTGAAACGGTTCAGGTCGATAATGTTGGGTACGAGGCTCGTTGTAAAACCGCGCTTTCCGAATATCGCTTCAAGAAACCCGGAGGGAACGATGATTGCATCGGTTCGATGCAGACTGGGTTTGACCCATGAAAACGCTTTATCAAAAAAAGCGTCCGCTTCCCCCCCCCGGTAATTCACGATAACGGGTTTTCCCCTGATCCTGGCCACCCAGATGGCAGGCGCGGCAAATAGATGCCAGGACCAACCTGAATTGGCCATGATGTGCAGCAACTGAACCTTTCCCGCTGAGCGCCACAGATGGGCCAGATAAGGCAGCAACCGGAATGCCGCTCTGACCCCCCTGAACTTTGCCACCCACCGGGGACGATAGGGACGGTTGACCTGGACCAGTTCCACCATGACGTCTTCCTCCCGGAGCAATTCAGCCAATTGCAGCGTTTGATTCGCCATGCCTCCGGAAGGGGGGGGTAGTGGTCCGATCAGCCCAATGCGTAAGCCGGTCACCTTCACTGTTCACTGCGATGACGCTTTGGGATGAGCGAGCCGTATACATCCCGGTAACGCGCCACACTGATCGGCCAGCTACGTTGGGTTTCGACAAAGCCGCGGGCAGCGGCCCGCAGGCCAGGCCACAGTTCGGGGCTGGAAAGAAGTTCCAGCAGCCTGAATGCCAGGGCATCCGGGTCGCCGGCCCCGAAAAGGACCCCGGTTTTCCCGTCCTGGATGAGTTCCCGATGGCCGCCCACGTCCGAGGCCGCGACGAGTCTGCCTTGCGCCATGGCTTCCAGGGGTTTGAGGGGCGTAACGAGGTCGGTAAGCCGCATGCGCAATCTCGGATAAACAAGAATATCGATCAAATTGTAATAAGCCTGCACCTGATCATGAGGAACGCGGCCCGTGAAGATCACTTTGCCTTCCAGGCCCAGCCGGGTTGTGATGGCTTTGAGTTCGTTTTCCTGAGGCCCTCCGCCAACCAGCAGAATGCAAATTTGCGGATTTCGAACGAGCATCGCAGGCAATGCCTGGATCAGTACAGCCAGACCTTCGTAGGCGTAAAAGGAGCCGATGAAGCCCAGCAGCACTTTGCCGTCGACGCCAAGGTCTTTAGCAAGCTGCATGTCCGGAATCCTGCCCAGGTTGAAATTTTCTATATTGACGGCATTCGGGATGACCGTCACCTTTTCCGGTTCGATACCCCGATCAAGAATGTCTCCCCGCAATCCTTCACAGATGGTCGTTACCGCATCGACACGCCTCAAGGCGTAGCTTTCCAGACCGCGGGTCAGGCGATATCGAATATCCCCTTCGCGATTGGTTCCGTGATCCACCGCCGCATCTTCCCAAAATGCCCTGACTTCGTAGACCACCGGAATACCCAAGCTGCGGCCCACTCGCAAGGCCGGCAGCGCGTTAAGGACCGGTGAATGAGCGTGCAGAATATCCGGTTTGACAATTGCCGCCACTTCGTGCAGACGCTTGCTCAACGCGCCGATAACCGCTACCTGGTTCAAGACGGGAAGCGTGGACATCAACCCGTGGGGAACCGGAGTACGATAAAAATGCCAACCTTCCACATCCTCTTCCAGAACGCTGCAATTTTCCTGCTTCGATCCGGTCAGGTGAAAAGTTTGCCATCCCAGATTGCGCTGCTCTCTAAGAATGGAGAGCGTACGGAAAGTGTAGCCGCTGTGCAGGGGAATGGAATGGTCGAGGATATGTAGAATTCGCATTCATTTTCTATAGCTAGAACGTAAAACGATGAATTACGGCGGAATTAATGGAAAAATTCAATGATACTTCTCGTCAGGACATTTGTCGCCCTCGCGGGACGGTATGTGATCGGGAATGATGGATTCAACATGAATGTCAGTTACATACTTTCTCACGCGCCGCCAAATTGCGCGTGTGATCGATATTCCATTCACAACTCGGCGATGATGTGTCCGATAACCTCATTCTGGTGCTCTTCCAGTCCCAGCCACAGAGGCAGTCTCACCAATCGTTCGCTCAGCAATCGCGTCTGGGTTAATTTACCCGATTTGCGGCCATGCTTCTCCCCCATCGGAGAGCTGTCGAGCGGAACGTAATGGAAGACTGTTCCTATTCCTTTTTGCCTGAGCGCATCGATAAACCTGCTGCGCTTGTTCAGATCGGGCAACAAGAGATAATACATATGCGCGTTATGCGCACAATCAGGCGGAATAATCGGGCGGCGGATATTACCCTGCGCCTCCCATGCTTGAAGGTTGGCATGATAAGTGTTCCAGATATCCAGGCGCCGTCTGGTGATAGCATCCGCTTCCTCCATTTGCGCCCAGAGGAAAGCGGCGATCAGTTCGCTGGGAAGATAAGACGAGCCCAATTCCACCCAGGTATATTTGTCCACCTGGCCACGAAAAAAAAGGCTGCGGTTAGTGCCTTTTTCCCGGATTATCTCTGCCTGCTCTGAGAACGAGGGGTCATTCACCAGCAGAGCGCCGCCTTCCCCGGAAATGATGTTCTTCGTCTCATGGAAACTCAATGCGCCGAGGTGTCCGATGCTCCCCAGCGGCCGTCCTTTGTAGGTAGACATGATCCCCTGCGCGGCATCCTCGATCACCAGCAGTCCG
>DASVYI010000176.1:0-6242 GCA_036392275.1 Nitrosospira sp.
GATATAAAAACGATCCTCATTCTTGGCGCGGGACCTATCGTCATAGGCCAGGCGTGCGAGTTCGATTATTCCGGCGCGCAGGCGTGCAAGGCGCTGCGTGAGGAAGGCTATCGCGTCATCCTGGTGAATTCCAATCCCGCCACCATCATGACCGATCCCGAAATGGCCGACGTGACCTATATCGAACCGGTTATCTGGCGCATGGTGGCAAAGATCATTGCGGCCGAGCGGCCTGATGCGCTGCTGCCGACGATGGGCGGGCAGACCGCCTTGAACTGTGCGCTCGATCTGGCAAGGAATGGGGTGCTGGATAAATACGGTGTCGAATTGATCGGTGCTTCGAGAGAGGCCATCGACAAGGCCGAAGACCGTGAAAAGTTCAAGCAGGCCATGACCCGCATCGGTCTGGGTTCGGCGCGTTCCGCGATAGCACACAGCCTGGAAGAGGCGCTCCAGGTACAGGCGATGGTAGGGTATCCCGCGATTATCCGGCCATCGTTCACCCTGGGCGGAAGCGGAGGGGGGATTGCGTACAATCGCGAGGAATTTCTGGATATTTGCGAGCGCGGACTGGAAGCTTCACCGACCAAGGAATTGCTGATCGAGGAATCGGTCATCGGCTGGAAAGAATTCGAGATGGAGGTCATACGCGACAGGAAAGACAACTGCATCATCGTCTGCGCCATTGAAAACCTCGATCCGATGGGCGTGCACACGGGTGACTCCATTACTGTCGCGCCGGCGCAAACGCTGACCGACAAGGAATACCAGATTATGCGCGACGCGTCGATCGCCGTATTGCGCGAAATCGGCGTGGAAACAGGGGGATCCAACGTTCAGTTTGCCATCAATCCGCGGAATGGGCGCATGCTGGTCATCGAAATGAATCCCCGGGTATCCCGCTCCTCCGCCCTGGCTTCGAAAGCAACCGGATTTCCCATTGCAAAGGTGGCGGCCAAGCTCGCGGTAGGCTATACATTGGACGAACTCAGGAATGACATCACCGGCGGGGCGATGCCTGCCTCGTTCGAGCCCGCGATCGATTATGTCGTCACTAAAATACCGCGGTTCGCCTTCGAGAAATTTCCTCAGGCCAATGATCGCCTCACCACACAGATGAAGTCGGTCGGCGAAGTCATGGCAATCGGACGCACATTTCAGGAATCCTTTCAAAAAGCCTTGCGCGGTCTGGAAATAGGCGCAGATGGCCTGGACGAAAAAACCGCGGATATTGAAACGATCGCTGTAGAACTGGGTGATCCGGGGCCCGAGCGCATCTGGTATGTTGCCGACGCGTTTCGCTGCGGCATGACGCTCGATGAGATTCATGGGCTCACGCATATCGATCCCTGGTTTCTGGCGCAGATCGAAAATTTGATCAAACAGGAGCAATCCATCGCCGGAAAAGATCTGAACGCGATCGATCCGTACGAGTTCCGCAAACTAAAACGCAGCGGTTTTTCCGACCAGCGCCTGGCGAAACTGATGGACACGACGCAGGCAGCAGTCCGCTTCCGGCGCCATCACCTTGGTTTGCGCCCCGTATTCAAGCGCGTCGATACGTGCGCTGCCGAATTCGCGACCCATACCGCCTACATGTATTCCACCTACGAAGAGGAGTGCGAAGCGCGACCCAGCGAAAGAAAGAAAATTATGGTGCTGGGCGGCGGGCCCAACCGCATCGGCCAGGGTATCGAATTCGATTACTGTTGCGTCCATGCGGCGCTGGCGTTGCGCGAGGACGGCTTCGAGACCATTATGGTCAATTGCAACCCCGAAACGGTTTCGACCGACTACGATACTTCCGACCGGCTTTATTTTGAACCGCTGACGCTGGAGGATGTGCTCGAAATTGTTGCAGTGGAAAAGCCGTCCGGGGTCATCGTCCAGTATGGCGGGCAGACTCCCCTGAAACTTGCGCGCGATCTGGAGGCTAACGGGGTACCTATTATTGGAACCACTCCCGATATGATCGACTGCGCGGAAGACCGGGAACGTTTCCAGAAAATGCTCCATAAGCTTGGATTGAAGCAACCGCCCAATCGCACTGCGCGCACCGCCGAAGCGGCGCTTGCGGCCGCCAGGGAAATCGGTTATCCGCTCGTGGTGCGCCCCAGCTACGTTTTGGGAGGGCGGGCCATGGAAGTCATTCATGAGCAGGCGCATCTCGAACGGTACATGCATGAGGCGGTCAAGGTATCCCATGATTCCCCTGTGCTGCTGGACCGTTTCGTGAACGACGCGGTGGAAGTGGACGTGGATGCAGTCTGCGACGGTGAGGCTGTGCTGATTGGCGGCATCATGGAGCACATCGAGCAGGCAGGGGTGCATTCCGGTGATTCGGCGTGCTCGCTGCCGCCCTTCAGCCTGTCGGCGGCGCTTCAGGACGAGTTGCGCCGTCAGACTTCTGCAATGGCTCGGGCGCTCGAGGTGGTGGGATTGATGAACGTGCAGTTTGCCATTCAGGGTGATACCGTTTATGTCCTTGAAGTGAATCCCAGGGCATCGCGCACCGTGCCTTTCGTATCCAAGGCCACGGGATTGCAACTGGCTAAAATTTCCGCCCGCTGCATGACAGGTAGGACGCTGGCGCGGCAGGGCGTGGAGAAAGAAGTCATCCCGTCCTATTATTCCGTTAAAGAGGCGGTCTTCCCATTTATCAAGTTCCCTGGCGTGGACACCATACTTGGACCCGAGATGAAGTCCACGGGTGAAGTGATGGGAGTAGGTCAAACGTTTGCAGAAGCATTCGTCAAGTCGCAGCTTGGCGCCGGCGTGAAGCTGCCTCAGGCGGGCAAGGTCTTCATAAGCGTGCGCCAATCGGATAAGCCGCGCATAGTGGAAATCGCACGTAATCTTGCACAACTGGGATTCGCGCTTTATGCTACGCGGGGAACGGCTGTTGTCCTGAGCGATGCCGGATTGACGGTGACTCCTGTAAACAAGGTGGCGGAAGGACGGCCCCACATCGTGGACATGATCAAGAACGGCGAGATGGACCTGATCATCAACACGGTGGAGGACAAGCGCAGCGCGGTTCATGCCTCATACTCAATCCGGCATGCCGTGTTGCAGGCACGGGTAACCTATTACACCACCCTTGCGGGTGCCCGCGCCGCGTGTATCGGTATGGCGAACATGCGGGAACTGCAACCCTACAACTTGCAGAAACTCCACGGATCGATGGCGGCTGCGGCATCTCGGGCGATTTCTTGAGAAAATGGTTTCACTGGCGGTGCCGGCCGTAAAAAAGCCGGCAGTAAAATAGATGGCGATAACAGAATTATGGGTACGATTCCACTGACAGTAGTGGGCGCGGAAAAGCTTCGCGCCGAATTGTATGAACTCAAAACCGTGCAGCGGCCGGCTGTCATTGCAGCCATCGCTGAGGCCCGTTCGCACGGCGATCTTTCCGAGAATGCCGAGTATGAGGCTGCCAAGGAAAGGCAGGGTTTTCTCGAAGGGCGCATTGCCGAGCTGGAGAGCAAGCTTTCCAATGCCCAGATCATCGATCCGGCATTGCTTGATGCCGGGGGTGCGTGCGTGTTTGGTGCGACCATCGATCTCGAAGATATGACCAGCGCCACGACGGTAACCTATCAGATCGTCGGCGATGACGAGGCGGATATCAAGGAGGGAAAGATTTCGATCAGCTCGCCGATTTCTCGCGCCCTGATCGGCAAGTATCCCGGAGACGTGGCCGAAGTCATTGCACCGGGCGGCGTAAGGGAGTACGAAATTCTGGATGTGAAATACGTTTAGTCTGGGCGGGTCGTCGGCAAATAGCCAATATCTTGGCCTAATTTTCAACGCCCGGCGGTTGGCTCGGCTGCCGGCTCAGTTTGCCCTGAGTTGGCCCTTGGTTGACCTATTGGTACCCGCCTATCGCCCGGCGGCGGGAACTGCGCGGAGTATCTTCTTTGGTTCGGCGGAACCGGCTTTCTTTTCCGGACGCAGTGGGGCGAGAATGAGGCATCGCCATTTTGTTCATTGTTTTGTCAGCTGTTTCTTTCGGCATCGTTTTGTCCGGCATGGTTTTGTCCGGATTTGGCCGGTAAATCACCAGTATTCTGCCGATATGCCGCACCGGGGCCGCACTCAGCCGCTCGCATATTTCCGCAAGCATCACTTCCCTCATGTCCCGTTCATCGCCGGTCACCCGGATTTTGATCAGCTCATGGCTTTTGAGCGCCCTGTCCAGTTCATGAATGACGCTTTCGGACAGACCCGCCGCACCGATCCAGACAACCGGCCTGATGCCGTGGGCAAGCGCGCCGAGATTGCGCCGATGGGCTAATGTTATGGTAAGTGCCGCCATGAGATTTTCCGGAAAACGCCATTTTACGCAATGAAGCGCGCAAAGACCAGCAAGGCCTGGATGAAAGAGCATGTGAATGACTTTTTCGTCAAGCAGGCGAAAAAGGAGGGCTACCGTTCGCGCGCGGCGTACAAGCTCATCGAAATCGTCGAGCGTGACCATCTGCTTGCGCCCGGCATGACAGTCGTGGATCTCGGCGCGGCGCCCGGCGGATGGTCGCAGGTGGCGGCGGAAAAGCTGGGCGGAAGGGGCAGGGTGATCGCGCTGGATCTTCTGGAAATGGCGGCCCTGCCGGGCGTCACGTTCATTCAGGGAGATTTCAGGGAGCCGCTGGTTCTGGCTGAACTGAAAAAGAATCTGGGAGAATCTACGCCAGACCTTGTAATTTCCGACATGTCACCTAATATTAGCGGCATAAGTGTCGTTGATCAGGCACGGGGCATGCATCTTGCCGAACTGGCCCTTGAATTCTCTGGCGGCCAATTGAACTCTGGCGGGAATTTCCTCGTCAAAGTGTTTCAGGGTACCGGTTTTGAAGGGTTTTTACGTATGATGCGGGCTTCATTCAGCCGGGTGGTGACACGTAAACCAGAGGCATCCCGGGGTCGCAGCAGCGAAATATATTTGCTGGGGCTGGGAAAGCGAGGCTGACCTCAGACTGGCCGCAGACTATTACAGACTGCCATCGTGTAACGCTTCCACAGAGGAGGACAGGACAGGGAAGGTTACAAAATGATACACCCGGGGCTACAGGTGTGCCGCGCTATTGCTATTATAAATCTAGAAATGAGTTTAGAATGAAACACTCAAGAATTTTGACGGCGCAAGCCAAGGAGCTATCTTGAACAATCTCATCAAAAATATGGCCATCTGGCTGGTGATTGCTTTGGTGCTCATGACGGTGTTCAACCAGTTCAGCACGCGGCAATCGGCTCAAGCCCCGATGGAATATTCGCAGTTCATCGAAGAGGTGAAGCAGGGCAGGATCGCCAAGGTAACCATCGAGGGACGAACGATCAAGGGTACCAAATCCGACGGTCGGCGTTTCACTACCTATACGCCTTCAGACCCCTGGATGGTGAGTGATCTGCTCAAGGCCGGCGTCATCATCGATGCCAAACCGGAAGAAGAGCCTTCCCTGCTGATGAATATTTTCGTTTCCTGGTTCCCCATGCTGTTGCTGATCGGCGTATGGATTTTCTTTATGCGCCAGATGCAGGGGGGTGGCCGGGGTGGCGGCGCATTTTCGTTCGGGAAGAGCAAGGCGCGGATGCTTGACGAGTCCACCAATCAGGTGACATTCGCCGATGTAGCGGGTTGCGAGGAGGCCAAGGAAGAGGTTTCCGAATTGGTCGAATTCCTGCGCGATCCGAGCAAATTCCAGAAGCTGGGCGGCCGCATTCCGCGTGGCGTGTTGATGGTCGGTAATCCAGGAACCGGTAAAACGCTTCTGGCTCGCGCCATTGCAGGTGAGGCCAAGGTTCCCTTTTTCAGTATTTCCGGTTCAGATTTCGTGGAAATGTTCGTCGGTGTGGGCGCCGCGCGCGTGCGCGACATGTTCGAGCAAGCCAAGAAACATGCACCCTGCATTATATTCATCGATGAAATCGATGCAGTCGGCCGTCAGCGTGGCGCGGGCCTGGGCGGCGGCAATGACGAGCGTGAGCAGACATTGAATCAGCTGCTCGTCGAGATGGATGGTTTCGAAGGAACCGCCGGCGTGATTGTCATCGCGGCTACCAACCGGCCCGACGTGCTCGACCCGGCACTGCTGCGGCCCGGCCGTTTCGACCGGCAGGTAACGGTCCCGCTGCCCGATATCCGTGGCCGGGAGCAGATACTCCACGTTCATATGCGCAAGGTGCCGATTGCACCCGACGTGCATGCCGAAATCATTGCACGCGGCACCCCCGGGATGTCGGGT
>DASVYI010000177.1:0-2062 GCA_036392275.1 Nitrosospira sp.
CGGATGCAGTTGCGTGTGCTCGTCGCACGTTCACCGCTATTTATTCGTGTTTATATAATCCGTCATACACAGGGAGCCACAGGGCCCCGATAGACACAATAGGCAGGGAGTCATGATGCGCGTCAGCAGTAATACCACCTATGATCTCGGCATCGCCGCCATCAACCGCCAGCAGGCCACGCTGGTCAAAACAATGGAGCAGGTCAGTAGTGGCCGGCGTATCCTCACACCCTCGGAGGGTCCTGCTGCCTATGTCCAGGCGCTGGAGGTGTCCCATGCCGACTCGAACAATACCCAGTACGCCCTGAACCGGCAAAGTGCCGCGAGCAGCCTGGGCGCACTGGAAGGCACGCTGGGGAGTGTAACGGTACTGGTGCAGAATGCGCAGGAGTTTGCCGTGTCCGCTGTCAACGGTACATTGACTGATAGCGGACGTATGGCCATCGCAACAGAGTTACGTGGCAGTCTCGAGGGACTGTTGGGACTTGCCAACTCCACTGGCGCCAACGGACAGTATCTATTTTCGGGTTTTCAGGGATCGACGAAGCCTTTCGCGGATACCGGCAGCGGTGTGCAATACTTCGGCGACGACGGTCAGCGGATGGTACAGGCCAGCGAATCGCGCCAGCTTGCGGTGAGCGAATCCGGGCGGGAAGTATTCGAGCGCATCCCGGCCTCCGGCGGCGGATACCAAAGCCTGTTCAAGACTCTCTCCGATCTGATCGGCGTCCTTGAAACCCCGGTGGTTACCGCTGCGGACAAGACCGCGCTCGCCAATGGCCTGGATGCCGCGCAAAGCAACTTGTCCAGTGCGCTGGACAATGTGCTGCGCATCCGCTCGGCGGTGGGTACACGCATGAACGAAGTGGATACGCTCAATAACAACGGCGACGACCTGAGTCTCCGGTACAAGCAGCAGCTTTCCGAATTGCAGGATGTCGATTATGCCAAGGCCATCAGTGATCTGACCCGGCAGCAGACATACCTGCAAGCAACGCAGCAAGTATTTTTGAAGGTGCAGGGGCTATCGTTGTTTGATTATATGAAATAATGACAATGAGATTTTTTTGCATTCATCCATCCGCCCGGGAAAGGGGGGCTCGGCCTGGATGTTCCATTGAAGTCGAGCCATAGCCGGCGAAGTAACGCGACACAGCGGCTCTGTCTAACGTCGAACGTATTCTGGATGACGACAATGGAATACCTGTACTTTTTTCTTCCAGTTATCTTCGCAAGCATCAGCGCTAACCGGCACCCGGGTTTTTTGAACGGATAAGCGGAGGCCGGTAAATGATCCGTAATACCGCTCAACAGTTCTCATTGGTTCCTCAAGTAAAGGAATTTTTTCTCGCCCGCCAGCCGATTCTCGACCGGAACGAGAATCTTTTTGCTTATGAGCTACTTCCTCGCCGGGCAGAGGCCAAACCGGTAAATGCCGCTGACTATACAAGGGGAACCGTTTCCATCATAGCGCACACGTGCGAGCTCGGCATTGAAAATGTGGTGGGCGGCGTTCGCGGGTTTTTCAGCGTCGATTCGACCATATTGATGCATGACCTGGTCAATTTTCTGCCATCCCAAAAAGTTGTGCTTGAAATCCCCCAAACAGTCAAGATAACCCCTGAGCTTGTCAAGCGTGTATCCGAAATGGTGTCCGCGGGATATATGTTTGCGCTGGACGACGTGATTACCTTTTCGGAATACGTCAAGCCACTGCTGCCACTGATGGAGATTATCAAGATAAATACCTCCGTCATGACCCGGGCGGATCTGATCATCCTGGTCAATCAACTCAAGCAAGCCAATAAACTGCTTCTGGCAGGAAAAGTCGAGACGCTCGAACAGTTCCAGAATTATCTGGATCTGGGATTCGACTATTACCAGGGTTATTACTTTGCCAAGCCTGTTATTCTATCGGGTAAAAAACTGACTACGTCGCAGTCGGTAATTGTTCAATTGATGACGCTATTGGCCAAGGAAGCCGATAATGCGGAAATCGAGCACGACATGAAAAAGGAAGTATCGCTCTGTCTGTCATTGCTGAAACTCGTCAATGCTCCCG
>DASVYI010000178.1:0-23883 GCA_036392275.1 Nitrosospira sp.
CTCTTCTAATTTCCAGCGACTTTTTTGCCCGCGGAAGCTGCAACCGCCCCCTCTCGTCATTCCAGCCACCTCCTCGTCATTCCCGCCCCCTCGTCATTCCCGCGAAAGCGGGAATCCGGATCTCTTCGGTAACTCAGGAAAACGGCTACTTTTTGCTTCCAGTCTGATAACGCAGAATTTTATTGATAAAGTCCTGAATGATCGGCAACTTGCGTTGTCTCAGAATTATGCTTTACTTCGATAAGCGCGAGAAAACGCGAGAAACGGCCGGTAGCCCTGACATGGGTTACATCAATGAGATCAGCCCAACTGCAATCAGGAGGATGAAACGACATGAACCCATTAAAACAACTGCTACAACACGGCCAATCCATCTGGCTGGATTCGATCAGCCGCGATCTCATCAAAAGCGGTGAATTGCAACGCCTGGTAACCGAAGACAGTCTGCGTGGCCTGACCAGCAATCCCACCATTTTTGAACAGGCGATCGGGCATGGCACCGAATATGATGACGCGCTGTATCAGCTGCTGAGAACCAATGAAAAGCAAACTGAAAATGCGCTGTTCGAGGCGCTGGCTGTCGAAGACATTCGCATGGCTGCCGATGTGCTTCGGCCTGTTTATGATGAATCGGGTGGCAGCGATGGTTACGTCAGCCTTGAAGTTTCGCCTCATCTCGCCCGTGACACCGAAGGTAGTATTGCGGAAGCCCGGCGGCTGTGGCGTGCCGTGCAGCGCCCCAATCTGATGATCAAGATTCCCTCTACTCCCGAGGGAATTCCTGCCATCGAACAACTGATCAGCGAGGGCATCAATGTCAATGTCACCTTGATGTTCTCCCTGCGGCATTACGAAGTTGTGGCTCGGGCATATATTGCCGGACTCGACCGCTGGGCAGCTTCTTCGCCGGGTGGACTAAGAGAAGTGTGGCCGTATTCGGTTGCCTCGTTCTTTGTTAGCCGTGTCGATGTCATGATCGATCCCATGCTGGAAAAAATCGGTGCGCCGGAAGGGCTCGCTCTGCGCGGCAAAATCGCCATTGCCAATGCCAAGCTCGCTTATCAGCGCTTCCGCGAGATATTTTATGGGGAACCATTTGAAGCTCTGCGTCGCAGGGGCGCGCGCGTGCAGCGGCCGTTGTGGGGCAGCACCGGTACAAAAAATCCGGCATACTCGGACATATTGTATGTGGAAGAACTGATTGGCCCCGATACCGTCAATACCGTTCCGCCCAAGACCCTTGCTGCGTTTCGCGACCATGGCCGGGTTCGCGACACGCTCCGGGAAGGCGTCGCCCAAGCCGGAATCGATATTGCGCAGTTGGGAAATCTGGGAATCGATCTCAATGCTGTCACAGAAACGCTGCAAAATGATGGCGTCGATGCTTTCGCCGCATCCTACGACAAACTGCTTGGCACGCTGAAAACTAAGCGGCAGGACGTCCTCGCAACGGCCAATCATGCAGCCTGAATCATCGGCAATACCGGCTTTGCCCCATTCGAATTGAAGCGATAGCGGAGAATACGATGGACCTTGGAATGATCGGTATGGGGCGCATGGGCGGCCCCATGTCGCAAAGGTTGCTGCACGGCGGCCATCGCGTGATTGGCTATGCCCGGCATGCGGATGCACTCAGGCAATTGGAGGGAAAGGGGATCATTCCAGCGTCATCGCTTGAAGATCTTGCCGCCGCACTGAAGCCGCCGCGCGCCATCTGGCTGATGATTCCTGCGGGTGCAGCCGTGGATGAGACTATCGCAGCGCTGAAACCGCTGCTCCAGCCCGATGATGTCATTATCGATGGCGGCAACTCCAATTACAAGGACACGCAAAGCCGAGCCCGGATGCTGAAAGCGAGCCAGATCCACTATGTCGATGCCGGCACCAGCGGCGGAATATGGGGACTAAAAAACGGTTACAGCATTATGGTTGGCGGTGAAGAAGAGATCATCGCGCGGCTTCGGCCCATCTTCGAAACCCTTGCTCCCGCGCCCGGCAAAGGCTGGGGACGGGTCGGGCCCAGCGGCGCCGGCCACTTCACCAAAATGGTTCATAACGGTATAGAGTACGGCATGATGCAGGCATATGGCGAAGGCTTCGCACTCATGCGCCATAAAGCCGAATTCAATCTCGATCTTCATCAGGTGGCGGAAATCTGGCGCTATGGCAGCGTGGTGCAATCCTGGCTGCTTGACTTGGCAGCGGCCGCGCTGGCAGAAAACCCCCATCTGGAGGGCATCGTGCCCTACGTAGCCGATTCCGGGGAGGGACGCTGGACCGTCGCGGAGGCAATCGATCTTGATGTTGCCGCGCCAGTCATCACATTGGCGTTATTGCAGCGGCTGCAATCCCGCGATTCCGAATCGTTCTCGAACAAGCTGCTGTCGGCGCTGCGCAACCAGTTTGGCGGACATGAGATGAAGAAGCAGTGACGCCAAAACCGATGCAGGATGCGATGGTGTAGGTGGAGTGTAGGATGGGTGGAGCAAAGCGTAACCCATCACCCGAATCCGAGGCGCTACCGGCATCAAGAAATCTTGTTATTTGTGGGTGAGCCGGAACCCATCGCGCAGACCGGGACTTTGCCCGAGAGGATTGCCGGACCAAGCCCCGCCTCGATGTAAACTCAATCCCGCCACTCGTCACTCCGGGCCTCGACCCGGAATCCAGCAATACGTCACACATCTTTCGCTGACCTGTCCTGATCATAGCGCTCCCCATGCGTCATACCACAAGTAAGGCGAGCCTCGCTGGCTGCGACGATTAATTGCACCCCTCCCCTGAAAAGTTGACGTAACTCATATTAAATACACTTTAAACATATTCAAGTTGACAAAGTCAACGTTTTTGACGTATATTTAACATTACGTAAACGAGAATTTCACAACTTCACGATTCCCGGGCCCTGCTGAATGGCAGGCATGAAAAAGGAGAGTGATATGAAAACCAGACGTTCCGTGAGATATTTCATCGCGGCATTATCCTTGTTCGGCTTATCGGCTCTATCCAACCCGGCGGCGATGGCTGGCGAGATCTCAGATATTCTTGTGGCTGCCAAGAACGCCACAACGCGAGGCGAGCATGAAGCCGTCGCGAAATATTATGAAAACGCAGCCGGAGCCATGCAGGCAAAAATGTGGGAGCAACAACAACTTATCGAGCATTATGAGGAAAAAAGCTATCTTTACGGCAGACAGGCCCAGGATCTCCAGGCACGTGCCGAAGCCATGGCGCGCAAATATAAGCAGGCAGTCATAGCCAACGCAAGGGAAGCCCACCTGCACTACCAAATGGCCATGCATGCTAAAGAAGACAGCAATCCGGCATCCAATCCGCAAAAACTTACCGAAAAACTTACCGCTGTCCAATCTCACCACAATCGATTTACTGCAGAATGACAACCAGGGCAATATATAGGTTTTTCCTATATATTGCCCTGGTCTTCAACCTGAAGCTGATCAGTATTTCCCTCCTGCCACCGTTCCGGTATCATACTCAGCTTTATTGCTGAAATGCTTCACCGTTTGTTTATGGGGATCTCAGCCCTCCCAGTAATCGCAGAAAATTCCAGAGGAAGTAAAAAAATATTAACTAAACTTTGAATTTGGAGAAAGTGATTACGGAAATAGCCAATAGAGTGCGGTATGCGAAATCCAATTCGAAGTGACAATCTGGGCAAACTGATCCTGCGGCTCACCGTGGGAATATTGATACTCTTTCATGGAGTTTTCAAATTGCTCCATCCGGAGTCTCTGGAGTCTATCAGCAAAATGCTTGCGGCCATCAATTTACCGCAGCCTGTTGCCTATGGTGTTCTTGTCGGCGAGGTGATCGCACCGATGATGGTTATTGTGGGGTTTTATTCGCGCATTGGCGGTCTGCTTATTTTTGGCAACATGATATTCGCGCTCTTGCTGGCACACCGTGCACAATTGTTCACATTGACGGCAAACGGTGGCTGGGCATTGGAGCTGCAAGGATTTTATCTGTTCTCCGGTCTGGCGGTATTATTCCTCGGCAGCGGCCGCCTCGCGCTTAGACCAGATTAGGACCTGTCAACACCCGTTTGCACCAGACGACAAATTTGAGATGAAGCCGCACCCGTAGAATGACGACCGGAGAGAGTAAACTGTCATGCATATCGTTTCCATCCTATGAACACCGCCGATCCCAAACAATACCGCTGGCATCAATATGCCAATAAAACGGCCCTGCAGGAGGCCGCAGTTGCTGCCATTCTCGACAGTGCGGCACTTTCCATCCGTGAACGCGGCCGCTTCAATCTGGTACTTGCGGGCGGCGCAACGCCACGCGAAATCTACCAGAGGCTGTGCGCGACTCCGACAGACTGGTCGCTCTGGCACATCTATTTTGGCGACGAGCGCTGCGTGCCGCCGACCGAAGAGGAGTTGAATTCGCGCATGGCCGGGGAGGCTTGGCTGGACCACGTGCCCATCCCTCCGGCTCAGATTCATATTATTCCGAAAGGCCCGCGCGCGGACAAGGCAGCCGAGGAATACGCGCAAACGCTGCGCGGCGTGGATCTGTTCGATTTGACTTTGCTCGGGCTTGGAAAAGATGGTCACACCGCCAGCCTGTTTCCCGGTAATGAGTGGGGTGCCGCACCCGGATCACCCGATACGCTTCCCGTATTCAATTCCCCCATACGCCCGCCCCAGCGCGTTTCACTCAGCGCAGCGCGTCTCAACCGCTCACGGCAGATAATTTTTTTGGTAAGTGGTGAATCGAAGCATAAGGCGGTGGCAAGATGGCGCGCCGGCGAAAATATTCCCGCGCGGGCAATCATGGGCGAAAATGGTGTGGATGTGCTGATTGAATCGGCGCTGTTGTCGCCCCTGCCTGCGTGAGCTGCAACGATATGCGGCATCGAAAAATGGTTTGAACCGGCTGGCTGATCATCCGCTTTACATGCGGCTCCGCTCCGTTGAGGTGCGCCTGCTGCCCGAGGCGATAACTGAGTCTCTGGCGGGGGTTGCCAAAATTGCCGTCCGCGGATCGCATCGCGGACGCCCGAAGAATAAGGAATTGTTACTCTTTTTTCGGCAGGAATCGGAACCGGCAAACGTTTCCGCCACGAGCCATGCATTCCTCCTGCTCGATCTTGCTATCGGTGAAAGTTTCCATCAGGCCCCGGTCCAGGTGGCAGATCTCAGTATCCCTTACCGCCATTCTATGAAACACGCAATTATCGGCTTCAATTACCGGTTCACCACCGGGTAGCGTAGCGTTTTTCGCATTGTAGCCGAGCTGATCCATTACCTCGGCAAGCTTCTCGACTTTTTCTTCGTGCGTTGTGAGATTGGGATACTGGCCACGTAACTGGTGCGCCACACCCGCGCCGATCTCATTTAAACGCTTACCCATGTTGGCAGCGCCCTCTTCACGCTGAACCGAAGCCACCACCAGCTGAGCAAGCCACGAATACTGGCGGGGAAAACTTTCTGAACCAAGCTCGGTAAGAACATAAAGCTGTTGCGGGCGTCCTCCTCCCGAGGGGCGCGTGGCGCCGGTCGTTACCAACCCCGCCGCTTCCAGCGAGGCGAGATGTTGCCGTACCGCGTTGCGCGTGATATCGAGCCCCTTTGAAAGCTCATCCACACTCATACCGGGCTTATTTGCGCGCAACAGTTTAAGCAGTTGTTTCTGCCGCTCACCCATTGTATTTAGCATTAATATTTCCTCTCGCCCCCCCATCCCATCCTATTATCAATGAAATTTATTTTTTATTCTAAAAAAGATTATAGAACATTATTTCCTTGCTTTCTTAAGACACTTTCGACATGAAATAGTTGACAAATTCCGCATGTTTTTCTATGCTTTTATCACTACTATATTCCCAATACCTTTAGTTCCCTTTTAATTTTCCTTTAGTTCTTTAGTTTTTGTCTCAGCTTTGACATTTGCCTTCACCGTCGATGGGTTCCAAAGTGAGGTAACGTAGCATGAAAACAAGATCACCCTTCGTAGCAATATCTCTCGGCAGTGTTTCTCAGTTTACCGGCCTCCGGCGCGTCGATCGCTATTTTGGCCATCCTTTTTGATTTCCGATTTGCCGGATTTTAAAGGAGGGCGCAGCATGAATACAAGGACATTTTTCGCGGCGCTATCAATTGGTTTACTGGCAGCATGCGCTCAGATGAACCCACATGAGGCAGTCCAGAATCCCGCCATCCGTAAAGCGGTTCAAAACGCCAGGACACGCAGCGATCATGACACTCTGTCCAGGTATTTTGAGGGCGTAGCCCGGGAAATGCAAACAAAAGCCACAGAGCAAAAAAAGTTACTTGAGCATTATGAGGAAAAAGGCTATCTATATGGCCGGCAAGCCCAGGATTTGAAATCGCATGCGGCGGCCATGGCGCGCAAGTATGAGGAAACAGCGGAAGAAAATATAAAGGAGGCTGCTCTTCACCGGCAAATGGCGGCAGAACTGGCGAAACGCGAATTTGCGACCCATGAGGGCAAAATAGTAGATGTTTCCGGGCCGGACCAGACGCACTACTGAGCACAGCCGGGTCACCTGGCCCAAGGTGACCTTATATTCGCTACCTCAATCCCGCCACGCGGGAAAGATCGGCAATGCCCGGAAAAATTCCATGTCGTGATTGGGCCAGAGCTGGGCATTTTCCTTGCGGGCCAATTCCTTGAGTCTGCGAATGCTCGCCAGCGCCAGAGCATCGTTATCTTGCCAGCAGTACCCCGGCGCAATTTCCTCAGATAAGTTTTCATTCAGATCAGCCGCATCTCCACAGATGATGACAGGCTGCCCTTTTTGTAATTCAATAAAAAGGGACATGTGGCCGGCCGTATGGCCAGGGCTCGCGATGGCATGAATGCCCGGCGCTACGAGGTATTCGCCCGCCTGGATTTTCCAGTGATCCGCTCGCTGCAATTCATCGGGGAATACGCCACCATCCAATCCTGTACGCGCCGCAGCCAGTTCATCCCGCTGAATGTGCACCTCACAATCGGGTAAATCATCCAGGCCGCCCACGTGGTCGAAATGCAAATGGCCGATGAATACCGCGTCGATATCAAAGGGTGTGAGTCCTAATTGCGCGAGATAACGGGGAATGCGCTGCTCATCCCGCATGACGGGTGGTTCAACTTTTGGACGCATGGGATGGAAATAGGCCGCACGCAATACAGGGTCGACCACTTTGTGGTAATCGCACCCCGCATCGTAGAGAATGCGACCATCTGAAGTTTCGATCAGATAGGCAAGAATCGGTGCATCGATGAACTGGCCATAACCGCGGTTTCGTGTCGAAATACACTTCTCATAGCGAATCGTGCCTGTGAGCAGAGGCCAGATCCTCGGGTTGACCGGCATGTTGAGATCCAGATGAATTGTGCGTCATGTTGGAGACCAGATGGGCGCCAAAATTCATTGCGAAAGGCACGAACAGGATGGCCGCAAGCAATCCCAGCAATGCAGTGTGCAAACCGACAGCAATTTCACCCCGCCTGATTTTTCTAAAAATCCAGGCGCCCAGCCACGCCAGACCTATTAAAATTGCAGAGCCGCCGGTCAATAAATTGCTGTAATCCATGATTCTCCGATTCAGCTTCGCAGTTCAGCTTCACTATGTTAGCGCATCGGACGGTATTCGGCCAAAACTTTAAACGCCGCGCACTACCTCACTGTTTTCCGTGTTCCACAAACAAATAGCCGATGCACCGGACTCGCAGAAGAGTCACAGGGCATCGGCCGATTGAGTTAGTTCAGAGTTCTATGTGGTGTAGTCAGAAGATATTCTTTGTCCAGTAGCTCTACTCCAGGTTTAATGACCATGACCGGTTTTGTCCGATTTATCCTTTGACAGAAAAAACCAAAGAGCCGCGGCACCCACACCTATAACGAGAATTGCCATTTCCATGATTACCTCCTTTACGGATTAAATG
Organism: Nitrosospira sp.; assembly: GCA_036392275.1. GTDB lineage: Bacteria > Pseudomonadota > Gammaproteobacteria > Burkholderiales > Nitrosomonadaceae > Nitrosospira. The sequence continues at coordinate 7,927 of DASVYI010000178.1, forward strand.
TTCAAGAAACATGACCAGCTTCGTAACCGGGTACACAATTCCAGCGTAATCCCGATCAGTCGGCACGCCTTCAAAAACATCTTCACCAAAGAACGCTACCACGGATGGAGTAACACCCATCCGTGAACATTTGACTTAAGCCAGGACGGAAAAGTTCCTTCTGAACTCAAATTCTCGTGTTTTACCCAAGGCCACATCGCGAGCAAATGCTTCCCTGCCCTAACCAAAATTGAAAAGTGACGAGTGGAACCCTGTGAGTAAACTCACCGCCATCCCCAAAATTAAAAAAATGAGGGTCCATAGTAGAAACCGGACAGCCGTTCTTGTCACCGGCCAATAGCCGTCGTCATCAGGCTCCTTGTATTTCTTTTCTTCGGTAATTTTTCTTGATCCTCCGTTCGAGATCAAATTCTATCATCACCGTGTATGCTGGGAAGCCTGAATGAGGAATTTGCAAAGCGATAGGCCATTTCCTGTATTCTGGATGCTCCTTCCCCTTGCCCGTCTTACCCGTTGTTTGTCAGCATGCCGGAGGACAGTACTTGGAGATGTTCAGGAAGAGTTAGCCAGCACCTGTGCAGCATGCAGGAACGCTCCCTGATCTTCCACAGCTTGGCGCGGATGGTAGCGGCGCGCCTAAAAACCGGAGTATATCCTTACTAAAGACGTGGATCTTCTAATCATAAAAACCATAATTTAAACAGGGACTTCCATCATGACTTCCCGTAAAAAATATCACGCCGGCATTGAACTCCCATGCGCGATCATCGGTCGTACGAATTCTTGAGGCTGGAATCGCTATTTTTGCCAGCTTGAAGTGGCATGGTCTCAAGAGGGTGTTTGTAGAACCGTCGACCAATTTTTTATAACTTTTGTGGAGGATTTATGAAAAATAGCATGCTCACGCTCGCCGTTGCTCTGGTTATCCCCATGTTCTCAGCCACAGTCCAGGCAGCCGCTCCTGACGATGCGGAGATTGCCGCGATCGTCGTCACCGCCAACCAGGTCGATATCGATGCGGGCAAACTGGCCGAATCCAAGGGAACCAATGCAGACGTCAAAGGGTTCGCCCATCGCATGATTACGGATCACACCGATGTAAACAAACAGGCGGTAGATCTGGTGACCAAGCTGAAAGTCACGCCCAAGGATAACCCGACTAGCGAGAGCCTGAAAGCCGGCGGTGAAAAAAATCTGGCGCACCTCAAAAAGCTGAGTGGCGCTGCATTCGATAGAGCCTATATTGATCACGAAGTGGCCTATCATCAGCAGGTGCTGGACGCGGTGGATAAAACCCTTATTCCCAATGCCAAGAATGAGGAGTTGAAAGCCCTTCTGGTGAAAGTGCGGCCGGCGTTCGTTTCGCATACCGAGCACGCGAAGAAACTCAAGGCGGAGCTGCACAAGAAACACTAAGACCAGCCCGAGGGGAACCTGGGATGAGGGTTTCGACCAGCCGCGTGTTGGCAGCCTTCTAGCAACCTGTCGCCGAAGACTTCGTCCCGGGTTTTTCAGGCCCTCACAGTCTGTCGGGCTTAAAGGAAATCGGCTCCAAAAGCGTCTAGCCCATCTATATTTCGCCGCTTTTTCGGCCAATCGACGACCGAACGGTGCAAACCGGATTTTCCTATTAATCCGGTACCACCACTTATGTTGCTTTTCTCCAATTTTCCGGCCGGCTTGATGAAATACCCAAGGCCAGCCCCAACCTAGCCGAAGCGGGTGCAGCCTACCGCAGTCCAGGCTTTCATCGCTTTATGCCTTCCATGCTGTACACTTCCATACTTCCATCCCGATCACGATAAGCCCGGAGCAGGACCCTGTCTTATAATTCAGGCGACCGCCAGAACCCAAACCTCCTGTCAGTCAGTAACCTGTCTTGAATAAGGTTATGGCCGCCGATCCAGACTTCACGCCCATCAACGATTCAGATAGCGAGTGGTGGAAAAAGACCACCGTATATCAGATCTATCCGCGCTCGTTTTTCGATAGCAATCACGACGGCATCGGCGACATACCGGGCATTATGGAGAAGCTCGATTATCTTGGAGACCTGGGTTATGAAACGATCTGGATTTCGCCGCTTACCCAAAGCCCGCAGAGAGATTTTGGATACGACGTCAGTGATTATTTCTCGATCTCCCCGGAATACGGGGATATGCCGCTTTTTGAAAAGCTGGTGCAAGAGGTGCATGGCAGGGGAATGAAACTGGTGTTCGACCTGGTGCTGAACCATACTTCCGATGAACATCCGTGGTTCAAGGAATCGGCAAGTTCCCGCGATAATCCGAAGGCCGACTGGTACATCTGGAAAGACGGAAAAGGAAAGAATGGCACCGCCCCCCCCAACAACTGGCGCGCCATGGCGGGCAACAAAGCCTGGACCTACTACCCCGAACGCAGGCAGTTCAATTACACTGCTTTCCTGCCTTTCCAGCCAGACCTGAATTACCACAACCCCGACGTCAAGCAGGCGATGTTCGATGTCGTGCGATTCTGGCTGAACAAAGGGGTTGATGGCTTCCGGCTGGATATCATCAGCGCCATTTATGAAGATGCCGCACTTCGCGGAAACCCCCCCAGTTTTCGAATAGCTCCGTCGGATAAATCACTGTCCATCTTTTTTCAGCATCTGAAAAACAACTTTCTCCAGGAGAAAAGCTTCGAATTCGCGGCCGAACTGCGAAGCGTCGTGGATGAGTTCGACCATCCCAAAAGAGTCCTGATAGGTGAATCGCACGGCGACGAGTCACTGATCAGGCAGTTTTGTCATCGCAACGGCAAGAATGGCCTGGACGCCGTCTTTCTCTTCAAAGCTGTTTCAACGCCATTCAAAGCGGAAAGCTACCGGCAAATGCTGATGACGTTCGAAAAGCATTTTCCTGAACCCCTGATGCCCACCCTCGTCTTCGCCAACCACGATCGTACCCGCATGATCAGCCGCCTGGGGGGAAACATTGAAAAAGCCAAATTATTGGCGCTTTTTCAGTTCACGTGCAGAGGCATTCCCTTTACATACTTTGGGGATGAGATCGGGATACCCAGAGTGAGGATCCCGCTCAAGCAGGGAAAGGACGCCATCGCCATGCAGCATGACTGGATTCCGCAGGCCCTGGTTGACCGGAGTACCGAGATTCTCAATCGTGACGAGTGCCGCACGCCCATGCTATGGAACTCGGGACCGAACGCGGGTTTCTGTCATCATTCGGCCGAACCATGGCTGCCAGTGGCTGAAAATTTCAGTGAAATAAATGTTGAAAAGCAGATGGGGGATCCTCACTCGCTATTCAATTTCTACAAAAAGGTGATTCGACTTCGAAACCAGATCCCGGCATTGCATGGAGGCAGTCTGGAAATCGCAAATGACCTGTGCAATAGAAGAGTCCTGGCGTATTACCGGATTTCGGGTGCAGAGAAATACATGGTGGTCCTGAACATGTCCCGATATCGCATTAAAACTCCGATAATCGATCCGGCAAGCGGCGGCGAAGTCCTGCTTTCAACTCACCTTCAAAGCGAAGCAGATCGATTACAACCATTGGAAGGACGAGTGATGAGGTTAAGGAACGCCCGAACGGGGAACTGCGAATCTCAGGGTACGCAATACACAACCCGTTCAAATTCCGGATAAACTTCCGGTAAGCCCCTGGGGCCTGTTAATACTTATTTCGCGTCCGCGTTGCTGCACGAAAAACGCGGGGCAAGGCGCGAAGCGCTGGGCATAGCAGACCTATGACCAAGCTTTGCAACGCGGCACCCCGCATTTTTCGTGCGCAACCCGAAGGGATGGGACGGATTTCGTCCAGACCTGCGTTATTCACCGACTCACTGCTTACAGAGAGAGGCCCACTCTACCGCACCCTCATGCCTTGCGCTGGACGAAATCCGTCGCCATCACGGGCGTGAAATAAGTGGTTAGCAGATATTGGTTCCGCGATGACGTCAGATAATGATAAAACTGTCTATGGCATGGCCCTCGGTTACTGGCAGCGCATCACCGTGCGTGGTACTGAATGTGAGAATTTCCTCCAGTTCGAGGCGGAAAATTAAATCATCCAACTGGTCGTTATCCTGGGGATTCTTGCTTAGGCCAAACAAATCGATAAGTTTTGATTTTTTCATCGTCTGCTCCTCCGGGTTTCAATGATGGCAATTCAGGAATGGAACGATATGCAATTTCAGAAAAAAAATCGTAAAGAAACGGTTAAATATTGGTTAAATTTGTGCCTTGGCCAAATTCAATAGCAGTTCGGGATTCGACAATCAGTCTTTGTATGGCCAATTTATGAATAACGAAATACGGGCAAATTGCTGGGAATTCCACCCTTTCAGGCTGGACAAGGCCAACGCCACGCTTTGGAGGGGCGACCAGGCAGTGCCGTTGCGGCCGAAGAATTTCGCCGCACTCTGTTATCTGGTAGAACGTCACGGACAGCTCGTGACCAAGGATGAGCTGCTGAATGCTGTATGGCAGGGACGTTTCGTGGGAGAAGCCGTGCTTAAGGTTTGCATTAACGAATTACGCCAGGCACTGGGAGATAAAGCGCATGCCTCGAGCTATCTGGTAACCGTTGCACGACGTGGCTACCGGTTCATCGCCCCGGTTACCGAAATCCGTCCGGGAAAGCAGATAGAAGAAACTGCCGCCGGTATCCGCCGTGCGGGTCAACCACGTGGCAGATCCGGAAATTGGATCGGCCGCGAGACAGCGTTGGCGAGGCTGCTGACAGTCTGGGAAAACTCCCTGGAGAGCGTGCGCCAGGTCGTTTTCCTTACGGGTGAACCGGGAATCGGCAAAACAACCCTGATCGAAATGTTCCTCAACCAGGTAAGTCAATGCGCCCCCACGGTACTGCGCATGCGCTGCGTGAAGCATTTTGGCGAGAGCGAGGCGTTACTGCCGATGATCGAAGCGATGGAGAAAAGTTGCCGCACACCGGAAGGCAACAGACTGATCGATTTATTACGTTGTCATGCGCCGGTCTGGCTGGCGCAACTACCATCGGTATTGAAATCCGAAGACCGGGAAGCGCTTCAGCGTGAAATCTTCGGCGCAAGCCGTGAGCGCATGGTGAGGGAAGGATGCGAGCTGCTGGAAGCATTGAGCAAAGACAATCCTCTGATTCTTGTGCTGGAGGACCTCCATTGGAGCGACCATGCGACGCTGGATTTTATCAGCTTGCTGGCACGGCGGGACGAGCCGGCGCCCCTGCTGGTGATGGCAAGCTACCGGCCGGTCGATGCCACCCTCCGTGCCCATCCTGTCATATTGATCCATCGGGAGTTGGAGCTGCAAGGAGCAGGTTTGGAAATCAGGGTCGATCCATTTTCTACGGGCGAGGTCGGGGATTACCTGAGGCGGCGTTTCCCTAATACAGAAATTCCGGATGCCGTAAGTCAGGCGCTTTTAGTCAGAACGGGTGGGCTGCCCCTGTTTGTCTCCAATCTGACCGAGTATCTGGCAAGCCAGCACCGGGACTGGCCCTCGACGAATGAAATCGTCGTGGACAAAGCGCTCCCGGACACCATCCGCCGTGTAATCGAACGCGAGATTGAACAGCTCGGTCTTGATGAACAGCGCCTGCTGGAGATTGCCAGCGTCATAGGTTCGCACTTTCCGTCAAAATTGCTCAGTACGGTACTCGATACAGCCATGTCCGAGGTTGATCGCTGCTGCGATACGCTAGTCAGACGGGGCCAGATACTGCTTCCGGATGGCATGGAACAGAGTCCGCAAGGCGATGTCACGGGTAATTATGCGTTCCGTCATGCGCTATATGTCGAGGTGTTCTATCAGCGGCTGCGTGCCAGCGAAGTGGTCCGGTTGCATTTACGCATCGGCGACTGTCTGGAGCAACTGTATGGCAAGCAGGATCTGAAGCATGCCGCAGAACTGGCGTTGCATTTCGAAAAAGGATGGGACTGGAGCCGCGCGGTTTTTTATCTGACCCAGGCAGCTGCCAATGCGGCACGGCGTTTTGCCAACCGGCAGGCCTACGACTATCTCGTCCGTGCGCTGGGTATGGTTGGACGACTGCCGGCGGAAAAGCAGGCGGAAATACGCATAGACCTTCTGAAGCAAGCTTCGGCAATACGCCGGTCGATGGGCGAGATGATGGGTGCCAAAGCCGATCTCGAGGATATGCTCGCCACAGCCACGGCTGCAGGAAACCGCCGGGCGGAGGTTCTGGCACTGCTCGAATTGAGCCGCATCCTGGTCTGGCTGGATCGCCGGCAGTGTCTGGAACTGGTGGAACAAGCAGTGGCGCGCAGCAAGGAGCTCAATGACAGAATTCTTCAGTCCGTGGTCAGGGGAATGTGGGGCGGCCTCAACCTCTTGTTTGGGCCTTGGCGCGCGGATTGCGCCCGTGCGTGCCACGAGGCGATGGATGTGGCTCGGGCCAGCGCAAGCCCGCTTGTACTGCACTCGCGACTGACACAGCATATCTATATCGAATTACTGGCCTCACGTTACGGAAGCGCCTGCGCAACGGCCGAGGAAGCCCTGACATTATCGCGCACGCTGGGGGATGGCTACATATTCATGGTCGGACATTACTACCAGGGATTGGCTTTGCTGCACATGGGCAACTGGGGAAAATTGCGCCGGACTGCGGAGGAAAGCAGACACGCGTTTGAATGCAACTGTGACGATGCAACGTTACCTCTGCGTCTGCATAGCCAGATTCTGGTGGCCTGGCTGTATGTGGAGGCCGGCGATTTCGTTGCCGCCAAAACATATTGTGAAGAGGCGCTGCCGCAGAATTTGGGACCTTGGGCCGTGTTTATCTCGGTCCATTTTTCTGCCATATATGGAAGGGCATTACTCGGGACCGGAGATTACATGGGTGCCTTACGTTGCTTCGATACTTTTTTCAGGGCGGAAGAAGACGAATCACTCCCGATATCCCGCAACTATTCCTTTCCCGCATGCCTGGGAGCGAGCGAGACCTGGTTATTGCTGGGCGAATTCGGAAAAGCGCGGCATTACGCCCAGCGGTTGCATGATCTTGCGGCCGGCGCGCCGGAGAATACTTATCTCGCGCTCAGTTACTGGCTGCTTGCCGAGATTGCCATCAAGGAAGACGCCCTGGATGAAGCTCACTCTCAGGTTATCCAGGCAATCGACGTTGTGGAAAATTCGGAAGCGCCCCTTGCTGCCTGGCGCGTATACGGCACCGCGGAGAAATTGCATCATCGACAGGGTGACGCAAAAGAATCCCACGCATTCCGGCAAAAAAAACAGGAGGCAATCGGAAAGCTTCTCGATTCGCTTCCCGAATCCGATCCCTTGCGTGAATGTTTGTGGAATTTGATGGAAATCGGTACTCCTGCTGTGATCGATGAGGAGATAGAGATAAGGCTGGCGCGAACCGGTTTCAACGCGAACCTTGTCGACACCGCCTGATGGTCTGGCTGTCCCCATGAAATCCTCAGCTTTTGACAAGCGCAATACACGGCCCGGGTTTCCAGGAACGACCCCTCCCCTGCCAATCAACCGGTTCTAACGCTGCAACATAAATGTTTCATATTCCAGCCGGTTGAACTTGTGCGAAAGGATGAACAACCCCAGAAAGGCGGACAGCGTTACCGAAGCGGCAAAGCCATAGCCAAACGTTTCCGCACCGAGTTGCAGCGTTGCGGAGGTGAAAACCAGATTCGTGAGAAAAAAGCATACGGTAATAATCAGCACCTCCCTGCGGGCATCGAGGTAAAAAAGCACATTGAGTATCGCCATCAGCAGTACCTGCACACTGACCGCCACGACATCGATATAGAATAAATGTATGTACAGCGGAGAGATACCGATTGCATGCAGCAGGTTCCTCCCCCATAACAGGCACAGCGCAACCGTTATGCCCTGCACCTTGAATATCTCGTAGATGCCTTGGCGCGCGGCATAAACCATCCGGTCCCGCCGGTATTCTATATGCATAAGTGTGTCACCTTCCCGGATGGCGCGGTAAAACCGCTCGTGCTGCTCGGCGAAATCGGTTTCCATACTGACCAGAAATACAGCCATGCCGGGCAGGATGAACAGGTAAGCCAGAAAAACCGGAAGGTCATAAATGATGGAGGCCCGCAATGGACCGATCACCGCCTCGGAGGTGTACGGCACAAACCAGAAGATGAATTTGTCCACCCAAACCGCCAGGTAATACAGGGTGCCGACGGCGAACAAGCTGTAAAAACTCCGGTTACGGTCGAGAAAGTCGAATTTAAGCAAAGTGCTGCCCGGATATTCACGAACGATGTGGTGCAAAAACGAAAACAACAGGTAGCCGTGACCGGCCAATACGCCGAGCAACAGACCATTCAGCGCCCATGGGGATGCTGCGAGCGCCACCATGATTCCGAGAAAATAGCCTTTGGCAAGTGTCCAGACGATCCGGCGGTAGGCTTTCATCCCCGACAGGAATATCAGGACGATCCACAAGCCGCTCAATGCCACGAAATTGCACAGCAGCAACAACTGCTGGATAAATGGTCCACCGAAAAACCCGAAAACGAACGGCGCGGCCCAGGCAAAACCGCCCGCCATGGTGACTGTCAGGACCCCGAAGAGGTTAGGCAGCACCTCGGCTTGTTCGCCCGCGTAAGCTCGATCCGCCACGAAACGCGTGAACATGAGCTGCATACCGCCGCTCCAGATCAACGACACCGCCATGAGATAGGTTACGCAAATCTGAAAGGCGTTGACCTCTCGTTGTGTCACGCCAAAGGCAACGGCAAGAATGCCGATCATCATGATGCTCAGTATCGAGAGCGCCCAGGGGCCGCCGCTGACCAGTCCGGCATAACCATAGGCGCGCAACACCGACCAGTAACTGTCGCGCTCCAGAATCTTGCGAATTTCAAAACCGATGCCGGCCATACTCAGGATCGCGCAGTCAACCGGGCTGTCTGGGGATCGGAATTCAGAGCCTGCCCATAGACATGCTGGTAGGAAGAAAACATCAGCTTGTCGTCATAGTAACGCTTCACGCGTTCAAGTCCTGCCTGCTGCGCGGCGCGCCAGCGCCCAGGGTTATCGATCAACTCGAGTGCCGCTTTCGCCGTTCCCTCGGGGTCCGCGATGAAAACAACACTTCCGGCTGCACCGAGCGCGCGATCTTCCTCGCCCCGGCCTTCGATGAGCTCGCGGCAGGAACCCACATCCGTGGCGACACATGGAACCCCGCTTGCAAACGCTTCCAGCACCACCAGAGGTAATGCCTCGCTGATCGAAGTCAGCACAACCAGTCCCAGTTGGGGGAGAATTTCAAGCACATTTTGAAATCCCAGAAATTTGACGCAATTCTCCAGACCCAGGCTGACAACCAGTTCCCTGCATTCGCTCACATAGGACGGATCCTCGTCTTCGGGACCGGCGATCCAGCCCTGCGCATCGGGCCGCTCGTCGATCAGGACGCGCAATGCCCGAATAAATGTTTTGATATCCTTGATCGGAACAACGCGCCCAATCAACCCGAGAACCGGCGGGATACCGTCACGGCGTTTTTCGAGCGCGGCTTGATAACGCTGCAAATTGATGCCGTTGGTGATGACGCGTGTTTTGTCTGCCGCCGCGCCATCCGCGATCTGCCTCTGGCGATTGCCTTCGTACAGACTGATAATAGGGGAAGCCTGCGCATAAGCCATGCGGCCGATCTGTTCATAAAATTTGATCCAGAGCCCGCGGATGTATCCCATTTCATCGTGCAAGGTGTTACACACATCATCGTTGTGATCGCGAATCCACGTAGCCTGGGCTAAATCGATCTTCCGTTCCTTGGTATAAATGCCGTGTTCGGTCAGAATGAACGGAATATTGCGCCGCAGCCGGATCATTGCGCCCAGCAATCCCGCATACCCTGTCGAAATGGCATGGACCGCGCGTATGGGCGGCAGTCCGCCTGCAATATGCGCGAGCACGAACAGGGGAGCATGCATGGCGCGAACGGCCCAGAAATAGTTGATGAACGAAGGCTCGGTGCAGCGTTCCCGGTATTGCCGGGTAATGTAATCCCATGAAGCCCTGCTATACAGAAAATCCTCCCGGCTGATTCCTTCCGCCGAGCCCAGCGTGGCAAAGGCTGCGGTCATTTGGGCGCTGGTGATTCGGGCTTCTGTCATTTCGGCATTGGACATGTGTCCGTCCGGCATTTCCGGATCGCCCCGCAAGTATGCATGCAACGCGTCCATTGTTTCAAAAGCGCTGCGATTCCCCTGGCGCGCGCCCGGTTTGTAATGTTTGTCGTGGTGCAGCAAGTAATGCTTTTCGACGTGCGTGACGTTGGGCGGGAACTGGTATTGCATGGGGCCGTACATTTCTTGTGTGCCGCCAATAAAAATGACGGCAAACCTGATCTCCGGCAGGCCGCTGATGATCTGGTGCACCCAGGATGACACGCCGCCGCGAATGTAAGGATAGGTCCCTTCCAGCAACAGGGCGATGTCGGCAACCGTTGTCTGCGAAGATCCCACCGGCATTTGCGTGGCGGTCTTTGCCGCCTGGATTCCCGCGGTGTTCATCGGGTCCACCACGCTTTTATCTGAGCCAGTCCCTTGCCTTTTTCACCGGGATGGCTGAGTGCCGACAGGTAGCGCCTCACGTCATCAAACTTCCGTTCCTCGAAGGCGATTTCGGCAAGCCACGGGAGAATTTTCTGTTCATCGATGCCGCCGGCGCGCGCGCTGCCAAAAGCCGCTTTTGCCGATTCAAGTTCACCCGATTCCAACAGGATCCGCCCATACAGCAGCCAGCTATCCGGATCGGCCGAACCAGCGACGGCGGATGTGGAGGGCGAGACGATGAACTCCAGATGATGCCGCGCAGTCTTCAACCAATGCGTCCTGAGCGCGCCTTGCGCCAGGCGGTGATACACCAACTCCCAGCATAATGCGGCAATTGATTTATGATATGAATTTTGCATATGCACGGGCATATCCGGTAACGTTTCGGTCAAAGCCAGGATACGTTCAGCCAGTGCTTTTTCGTTTTCGTCTTTCATGGCATAGGCCAGCAACCGCACGTCATCGACCGGATCGCGCGACGCCTTTGACCATATTGCCACGGCCTCGCGCGGAGGCATATAGCGCGTTGCCATGACCGCTTTCAGGCGTTTCAATGGCCGCTCCGCAAAATATACGATTTGGCGCAATGCACCCTGGCTGTAGGGCGGCACTGGAAAAACCAAAGGTGGAGAAAACGGCAATTCCGGCAGGACGACAGTATGAATATCCCTGGGAGAGCGGGTGCGCGGACGTTTCAGGGCACCGGTTATACTCCATGATATGCCGAGCACGCCGAGTACCGGCAAAAGCCATAAAATTAAAAATAGAAAACCCATGCTGTTCCGCGGAGGCAGCTTGTACCTGCGCGGAAGCTGTTGCCAGAAACCCTGTGCACAAAGCCAGGATGAGAGCGTATGCAAAATGACGGCGCCGGACACTGCCCCTGTAACAGCCCAGGTGACAGCTCCGGTGCCATCCCAGGCACCGGCACTCAGCCAGAGCAATATGCCAGCCAGCGCCTCGGCCGTTAATCCCGACAGCATGGCAGGGCGAAGCATCAATGCGGTTCCAGGGGGCGAAGAGAGCGTATCCGTTGGGGATCGATGCCGCCGATGGCCGACAGCTCGCTAGTCACCGCGGCGAGGGCACCATCCACTCGCTGCATCCACACGCGTGCATTCGCGACATCGGTCAAAGGCAGGAGGATCCAGACGGCCGGCTGACCACCGTCGCGGGCGACGCAAACGAGATCGATGGCGCGGACTGACGATCGCAGTCTTTCATACGCCGCCATGATGTCGGCGGGAGTGCCCGACAACCTCAGGAGGGCCGCATCGAGCTGGAACGCCAGGTAATCGCGGTACACCCGCTCGAATGCAGCCGCGAAGCGCGCAACGGAGGAAACGGCCGTTCCAAAACGCAGGTGATCTACGCCATGCGCGACGAGCACCGTGATGAGCTTCAGATTATTTTCGTGAAATGCAAAAAATGGCATGGACCTCACCAATAGCATCGCATGAATGTCACCGGCCGAATCGGACAGGGGAACAGCCGCCAACAGTTGATTCTGATCCAGCGCTATTCCCGTCGCGGCGTTCACCGATGCCAGTTCCCCGCTTTCGAGCGCCGCGACCAGCACAGGGTCATTGTCATCGATTGCAAACCGTTCGCCGACATGGGCCAGTATGCGGGCCGTATCGATGCGGTCAGCCTGTATGCCGGCAATGCACGCCTGTGTCAACGCGCCATACTCGGCTATAAATTCGATCAATCGTTGCAATGACGCATTGGTCAGGCCAGCGGCGCCATCGATCGAGTCAAGCCGGTTTTGCAGCTGCATGATGCCTTCGCGCAAGGAAAACCCGCTGCTGGCCAAAGTTTGCTCCAGACGATCATGGGACAGGCGCAACAATTGATAATTGCGCGTGAACTCCTCGAGCCGTTCCGCACGATATTGATACGCGCCCTCCAGCCGATGCAGGCGGCGTCCCCACATATCGCGAAACTCACCTGCCACCATCGCCACGACAACCACTCCGATCCCCCACGCCAGCGGAAACTCGGGTGTGGTTTGCCACTGCTGGTTGATGGATATACCCAGCGCCGCCAAAATCAACAAGGCGCTGACAAAACCGTGGACGAAACCGTACCGTAATCCGGCCAGCAACGGAGCCAGTATCGGCCAGGGGAAACCCATGCCCAATCGGAAGGGATCATCCTGCTTCGTAACGAATGACGCAACAAGCACAATCGCGGTCAACGCCAATGTTTCGGCCCAGCCGCTCCACGCCGGCATGGATTGGTTGACATCGATGACTTCGATACCCTCCAGCCAGGGTTTTTTCATAATCCTAAATCCGGTAGTTGGACAGGGCGGAGTGTGCGGTTTTTGGGGTGCAGGGCAAGACGCAACGACGCGGAATGCGACCGCGAAGGGCGGAGCAGTATCTTCCGCAGGAAGATGCGACCCCCGTAGCGGGATGCGGGCGCCCCAACGTGCCATAAGCGCGGCCGGGCATCCCCGCCGCTGCCCGATCCCCGCTTCGCGAGGCCCCTCGGGCGACGCTCTGGGGCGCCATTCCATTCCAAGGAGTTGCAACGCAGCCATGTGCCCCAAAAAACGTGCAATCTGCCCTGTAGCGAACTCACCACAGAAGTGAACGTCAGGCTTTGTAAAAGACCTTTATGGATCAAAGCAATAGAGTTAAAAATGAGCGATCAACTGCCGGATTTAGGATACGCCGGTTGCTCCCGGTCCGCGATAGGCGTGCGTTGCAGATCGCGGATTTTTGCCAATGTCTGACGGCAGATATCCGCTTCGGCATGCAAGTCGCCTCCGCTAGGTACGGCTTCTCCCGCGAGCCACCGATTGGCCCGGTCGACATCATCCAGGGACAGCGGCATCATATCCGGGGGAAGCGGCTCATCCGGGCGTTGCTGTAAATGATCGGAAAGTTTTCTTAATTGCACTGCGACCACTTGCTGATCCTTGTTTCTGACCGCATCGGCAAATTTCTCCCAGGCTGGCGATGACAGGCGATCGCTTTGGCGCTGCAGCGCGAAATAACTCGCATTATCCAGCGTTTTGTTGAAACCCCAGTGCTCCCGCATGGATTGCCATTTCTGGCTTTTGCTTGGTTCAGCACCATTGCCACGTTGTGCCAGCGCATCTTTTGATCCGGAAAAATATTCCGCCAGACGTGGCGGATACGTCACTTCGCCCTGATGGGGACCCTGGAATGCAAAAAGCTTCAGCGCCAGGAGCCGGGTGTGGTTGGCATTGGCGAGGCAGCCCGCCCACTCCATATTATCGGCCAACGTCAATGTCCACAAAAAATCCTTGGGTCTCGTTGCCAGCGATCGCAGATACCAGACCGCCGCCTGAACCGCTTTACCAAGCGTTTGCTCCGCCGCTGCGAGGGCTTCGGTCAATGGCGGGCTTACCGCCGGCTGATTACCCGGTTGACCGCGAAAAGGTTGAACAAGCGCATCGAGCAATCTGTAATCGATTTTTTTATCTGCCAGCAGCAGCCAGATCATTGCCTCGGTGATTTCCGGGTCCGGGCCGCGCAATCTCAGAATTTGCCGCAGTGCATCACGCGCGTCCTCACGCTGTCCGCCGGACATTTTACGTACCGACCGGAAGTACCAATAGTCGGGTGCTTGCGCCACCACCGATGGTCTGGCCGATTGCATCTCATCGGCGAGCGACAGCCAATGATCGAGCTCTTCCCAATTTTGCCGTTTCCAGGAAAAACGCATGAGACGTTGCAGATCCTCGACGCGCTGTAAACGGTCCCATCCATAATGTGCAAGACGCTCGCTTTTTTTGTCGTCGCGATGGCGCACTGCCAGACGTTGCAGATTTTCGAGTATCTCCACGTCATTGGGCCGCAAGGTTAGCGCCTTTTCGTAAGCTCTGCCCGCATAGTCATCCTGGCCCAGCTGGGTGGAGACTTTCGCCAGCAACAGCCAGTACTCTTCGCCATGAGCCTCGCCAGGCGAATCGAATTCCTGGAGCAATAATTCAAAGCTTTTTTGCGGGTTTCCCGCCTCCTCGTATAATCTCGCCAGATCAATCCTTTGCCGGCCGCTCCCCGCATCAGGCATTTCCTGGTATACCGCCAGCGCTGCACGCGGTTTGCCCTGGAGAGTCAGTACGTCGGCCAGTGCTTTCAACGTTGCGGGTGGATTCCGGAAACGTTCTGCATGACGCCGCAATTGCTGCTCAACATGAGAGGGTTCGGCAACGCTCAGGCCGGCCTTGACATACGCTTCAGCTTCCGCAGCCGTCAGGGTGCGACGAGTCATGACAGCTTCCACCAGCTGCATTAGCGCCTTGTTATCCGGTTTCGCCCGGCTCAGTTCAAAAGCCCGGGCCTCTGCCTCATGATCGGCCTTGTGGCGCGCAAAAGACAACCACAGGGCAAGCGCTTCATCGGGTTGGCTATTCCAGTCGTAAACGTGAGCAACCAAGCGATGGCGATCGCTGCCGATGATCAGGCGGCTGCGCAGTTGAGCAACCCGGGTCAGACTTTCACTCAGCAGGTCCATCGATAGTTGCAGCCGTACGATACGTTCGGTCAATGCCTGATCATCAGGCAGAAGCAAGCTTGCTTCTTCCAGCCAGGCCAGTGCGTGTTCACGATCCGCAAGCGGCTCGGCAATGTCCGCGGCGAGCGTCAAAAGTCCGGCATCGCCGTTAACGCTATCCAGCACCCGTATCGCGGCTGCTAACGCCTCCTGATCGACACCTGCCTGAAGATAGGCCTGCAAGCAGGATCTGGCAATCTCCATTTTTTTGTGCTCCATCTGCTCGAGCGTAAATGCCTGGAGCAGATTCCGTGCGGCCAATTCCGGCTGGCCAGCGGCCATCCTCTGTTTTGCGGCAAAAACCAGCCAGCGCGATTTTCTCTCACCGGTTTCATTCCGTATGACAAGTAGTTGCTCGAAGGTCTCTGCCAACACCGAAGGTTCCCCAAACTGATCCGCGTACGCAACCACCCGGTTTAACTCTTTGTCATTACGCGCGATTCGCAACAGCGGGGGAACCAATGCAGCGATATGCTCACGCAGCGATGCCTCGGCATCCTCCGGCGGATGCCGGTAAAGTTGCTGCAACGACAGACGAAGATCTGCCAGCCGAATCTCGTAGGTCAGACTGGATTCGGGAGCGCGCTGCAACGGGGCAATGGCGAGGGCCGCCTCATCGATCAGCCCCGCTTCTGTCAACAATTGAACAAATGAAAGGCGCAACGGAGCGTTACCCGGATCGGACTGAACCAGCACGCGAAGATACGCCACGGATAACGCATCCTTGGCCGACAGATTGGATGGGTCCCGGAATGCGGGTTGACGTGGAAATAATACCCAGAATGCGATCAGAAGAACCGCGCTCATGAACATCAGCGCGGGTGCATTCAACAGGGACTCGCGCTGTGCCTCAACACTCAAGCCGGA
>DASVYI010000179.1:0-3606 GCA_036392275.1 Nitrosospira sp.
CGCCTCCTTGGCCCAGGAATCAGACCACAAAAAGGGTGCCGCAAAGGGCAGCAAAAACATCAAAGCCAGTAATAATCCAGATTTTTTCATGCTGAAAGAATGCACTCGCATATCCGTTGGTTATGCCGCCAGAGTTGCGGCAAGACTTGAACAAAGAGTCAGGGTTACCCTTGCAGTTCCTTCACCAGCGGCAGGATTTTCGTCTGCAGCGCGTCTACCGTCACCGGACCGATTTGTTTGTACCGGATAACCCCATTCTTGTCGATGACATAGGTCTCGGGAACTCCGTATACACCGTAGTCTATGCCTGTCCTGCCCTCGGGATCGACGATGCTGATGGTATACGGGTCTCCGAACTGCTTCAGCCATCGCAATGCATCCTCACGCTGATCCTTGTAGTTGAGGCCGTAGACCGGGACAATGCCGGATTTGGCCAACTCGACCAGCAGGGGATGCTCTTCGCGGCAGGAAACGCACCAGGAAGCCCATACGTTAAGGAGCCACACTTTACCTAGATTGTCCTTGGACGTCAGCGTTTTTTCCGATTCGTGCAATTGCTGCAACTGGAATTCGGGCGCAGGTTTTCCGATCAGCGGGGAAGGAACCTGCCTTGGGTTGAGACCCAGGCCTACAACCAGAAAACCAACAAGAATGACAAAAGCCGCCAGCGGAAGCAGAAACCGCGTCATGCCTTCTTGCTCCTCGCGATCAGAGGCGCCGCCGGTGCTTTGCCGGGCTTGGAGGCGACTTTCCTCTCTTCGACGGGTTCACGCTGCTTGCGTGGGGAGAGACGGTAACGCCGGTCGGTTACTGCCAAGAAACCCCCAAATGCCATCAGCATGCACCCGAACCAGATCCAGTCCACGAACGGTTTGTGATAGACCCGCACTATCCAGGCTCCATTTTCCAGGGGTTCGCCCAAAGCGACGTAGAGGTCGCGCAGAAGACCGGTATCGATCGCGGCTTCGGTCATGGCCATTCCGGATGCGTTGTAGGTCCGCTTTTCCGGTTCCAGGACGCTGACCTTTTCCCCATTGCGCAGCACGTCCACATTACCGATATCCGCCATGTAATTGGGACCGGGGGCCTTTGTCGCGCCGTTGAAACGGAATGTATAGCCGCCTACCGCAACGGTATCGCCGATTTCCATGCGCACATCTTTTTCGGTTTCATAACCGCCCACCAGCGTTACACCAATGATGAACACCGCTATGCCCAGATGCGCGGCATGCATGCCGTAATAGCTGCGCGATTGAGCGGCAAGCTTTGCGAACAAGCCTTCCTTGCCACTGCTGCGCAGGCGATGAATCAAGCTGACAACGATGCTGGCGATGACCCAGAAAGCCAGGAGCAGACCAAAGCTCACGAACGGTTTCCATTCACCCATGACGAACGGCATCAACAGGGCGGTAATAAGGCTCACTGCAAATGCCCAGCGCAGACGCACCGCCAGTTCAGGCAGGCTCGCCTGTTTCCAGCGTGCAAGAGGGCCTAGGCCTATCAGAAAAACGGCCGGCGTCATCAACGGCACGAATACGGCCTCGAAGTAGGGCGGCCCCACCGATATCTTGCCGAGCTGGAGCGCGTCCATGAACAGCGGGTAAAGAGTACCCAGCAGAACGCTGCCCGCAGCCACCATCATCAACAAATTATTGGCAAGCAGCATCGATTCCCTCGACACCACATCAAATTTGCCGCCCAATCCGATTTTGGGTGCCCGCCAGGCGAAAAGCAGCAGTGAGCCGCCGACGATGATCACCAGGAAGGTCAGGATGAAAATGCCTCGCTTGGGATCGGTCGCAAAAGCATGGACCGACGTCAAAACCCCCGAGCGAACCAGGAATGTGCCAAGAAGGCTGAGAGAAAATGCGCATATTGCCAGCAGCACCGTCCAGCTCTTGAAACTGCCGCGTTTCTCCGTCACAGCGAGGGAGTGAACCAGCGCGGTCCCGACCAGCCACGGCATGAATGACGCATTTTCCACGGGATCCCAGAACCACCAGCCGCCCCAGCCCAGCTCATAATAGGCCCACCAGCTCCCCATCATGATGCCGATGGTGAGGAACAACCATGCAACCGTCGTCCACGGGCGCGACCAACGTGCCCACGTGGCATCCATTTGCCCGCTGAGCAGCGCGGAAATGGCAAAAGCAAATGCAACGGAAAAGCCCACGTAACCCATATAGAGCATGGGCGGGTGACACACCATGCCCGGATCCTGCAATAATGGGTTCAGATCACTTCCTTCCATCGCGCCCGGCAGCATTCGCTCAAACGGATTGGAAGTGAAAAGCATGAATATCAGGAAGCCTACGCTCACCAGGCCCATGACCCCCAGAACACGCGCTACCATATCGTTCGGCAGGTGGCGGCTGAATATGCTGACCGCAACCGACCAGGTGGCCAGCATCATGGTCCACAACAGCAACGAGCCTTCATGAGAACCCCAGGTCGCGGCGAAACGATATTCCAGCGGCAATTTCGAATTGGAGTTTTGAGTGACATTGATAACCGAGAAGTCGCTCGTGACAAACGAATAGGCAAGGCAGGAGAAGGCGATGGCGACAAATACAAACTGTCCCTGGACCACTGGGCGGGCAAGGGCCATCCAGGAGGGAATGCCGCGTGCAGCCCCTATAATAGGGAGGGTGCCTTGTATAAGTGCCAGCAGCAACGCAAGGATCAGAGCGAAATTACCAAGTTCTGGGATCATGGTCAGGAGCTATGAATAGAGAAATGGAAAAAGAAGAAAAGGGAACTTCCAGAGTCAGGAGGTTTGAGCTTGAGGATCTGCCTGATCCTCTGGTTCTTTCAGAGCTTGGCACTGTTGCTGTACTGCCTGCTATTGCACCATCACTGTTTTGCGCGCCTTGTCTGCCTGGTCGAGCGCTGTAGCTGCTTCGGGAGGCATGTAGTTTTCATCGTGTTTCGCGAGCACCTCGTCCGCGCGGAAAACACCGTCCGAGGCAAGTTTTCCTTGAGCCACCACTCCCTTGCCCTCCTTGAAAAGGTCGGGAAGAATGCCCTTATAGACCACCGGGATGACTTTGGCGGTATCCGTGACCACAAAATTCACCGTTACCCCGTCACGCTGGCGCTTGACGCTGCCTTCCTCCACCAGGCCGCCGATCCGGAAGCTCTTGCCCAGGGGAGCTTCATTGTTGGCTACCTGGGTTGGACTGAAGAAGAATACCAGATTGCTTTGGAACGCATTCAAAACCAGTACGGAAGCAACACCCAATGCGGTAACACTCGACGCGATGATAGCCAGTTTTTTATGACGCGGTTTCATTTCTCTTCTCTTGTTTGGTTGACTGGTGAATCAGACTGAGATGCTTGAGCAAAGTTCGCTTACGATTAAAAACCAGAATAATCTCGCCGGCAATACAGATCAGGAATACCGCGTAGGAACCCCAGACATAAAAGCCATAGCCGCCCATATCCAGAAAATCGGATAAACTCGTCCAGTTCATTGCGCCGCTCCCTGCAGTTCTCCTACCCAGGAAGTATGGCGCTCGCGTTCCAGAATAATGGCGCGCGTGCGTATCAATACCATGGCGATCGCATACATCCAGCATGCTAGCGACATGATCAGCATGCCGGTCA
>DASVYI010000180.1:0-3011 GCA_036392275.1 Nitrosospira sp.
ACCTGATATATATCCCTGAGAAAATGCTCCCCTGGACCAATAGGGGTGGGCGGATGGTTGTCATTGGGTATCCAGCCAAGATGGACGGGTGAATCGGTATACTCGGGCTCGATGAAAATCACCTGCGGCATTTCCGATATGGACTCCGCTGCCATATCTCCCGGAAACTGCCTGAAACTGCGGAAGTTCGGTCCGAGCACCTCCTCGAACCGGTCAAACAATGCGAAAAATGACACTCCGCAATGATAAACACGCCAATTGACATTGTGAGCGTTCAACCACTCAAAAACGAAAGCTCCCTTTACTGTCGGGATAGGGCGGGGCTTCGTGTCATCGATCATTGAATAGCCACTATAAGCCACGGAACGGTTAGGCTGGGTATCCGTCGGAAGCGGAGCGAACCAATTGTCGCATACCGTATATTGCGTCGCGAGAAAATTTGACATCGAGACATCGCTGGGCGCCAGAAAACCCATCGAAGGAGGATCATTCAATTTGCTTCCGGTTGCCCGGTAATATGCATCGGCGAATCCACTCATGGTAAATCTCGTGCCCGCCTTTGCCAGCTGAACGTCCACAAGATCCCTGCTGTGGGGCAAATCATGCAGCAGAGGCGCATCCTTTAATTCGAAGGGCTGATAGCCCTGGCCATCAAGAAAATTCGTATAGTCGAGATTCATCTCGGGGTCGACGAGTCCGGCAACGTCCTTCCGATTGCCGAATCGCGCCATGCTCAGGTGCCCGAGGACGTTGTCAAACGACCGGTTTTCCATCATTACGATTACTATCGTCTGAAGCTGGTCAAGAATGGCCATGCCGTTACCCTCCACAACTCATTTGCGTTTTGATGGTGAGCCGGCCGTTGACCGCCTCGAGGACGCTGTCACAGGCTTCCTCGGCGCCTATTGGCATGTGAATCGTCCAGGTTCCAATGACGGGTATATTTTTAAACTGGTTTGTCGCGCCACCCGCTGCAATTTCCACTGCAATATCATCCTTGCTCACCGTAAGCGGCCGGCGATAGTTGTTTTCAATCGACACAGCCCGGACTCGTGAGGAAGAATCCTTCTGCTGAATGGAAAAAGATGCCGACACGACGGGGGGAGTTCCCTCGCACTGCGCAACTCCGCCCAGCAACCTCGAGCTCTGACTGGGTATGACTGTTACGTCCCACTCGCGTTGAGCATTCCTGAGCAGACCCGCAACCTCCAGTACAAATCGGGTATTTTGAGCCGGGGCGAAAGAGCGGGATCCTTCGGCTGGCCCCGCTCCCGCGCCTTCCAGTGACGGAACCGCATTCACCGTTACTTTGTCCGAGGCTTTCCAATCGATCTGGACGACTTCACCAGGGCACACCGTGCTTGGAGCAACCGAGAAGGATTTGATCTGGGCGCAACCCGCAATCAGTGGCGTGATGAGCAATGTTGCCAAAACCAGTAACCGGTCACGCATTCATACCTCCCTAATATACCCGGCGCATGCCCGACGGAAATTCACTGTTTACGGTATCGGGCACCGCCAATCATCATGGGTTGCCGGTAAATTCTACCAGTACCCCGGCGGGACCATGTAGAGTCCCGTGTCCCATTTCCATTGACGAACGGGGCTTTCGGTCATGGCATTTCTGTCGTCAGGCTGTGCGGTCCAGTGGAAATCGCACACGCTCCCGTTATGCCCTACAAAAGTGTGAATGCCGCCATTTGCGACCCCGACGAAGAAGGGGACACTTTCCAGCTTCTCGAGCTGTGCCTCGGTATGGCTATCCGGCACGACGCCCCGATAACCGGTAATTATCGAATCACAGCGTACGCCGTTCGAACCGGAGACCGGGGATCTCCATATGCGCGCGCCTGCCTTTGCCATATTAAGCGCACCCAGTTTCTCCTCGTCGCCTGCCTCTGAGAGATCCTCAGCGGTTCGCGGCGAATAGAACACAGCCGTCCAGCCGTCCTTCTGCAACTCTTCGCAAAGAACAGTGCCCCTCAGGTCGGCCTCCTTGACCCGTCGGCTGATCGCAGCGAAACGTTCCTCATTGCCGGCGCCTTCATAAGCGGTCTTCACGTTCTGCATAACCCAGCCGATGCACGAGCTTTCCAGAAGTCTGGCGGATTGGCCCGAGGAATTTTTCAGGGTGACCGCTCCGGGCTCGACCGACGTCATGCGCCAGTTTCCCGCGGTCATCGCGTCTATCTGCGTCTGCAATAAGGAACGGTCACCGCTGAGGATGTCTCGATGAAAAAGCGAGTGGTCACCGTAGTAGAGTCCCATGCCGGTATTATCGATAGCGGCTCGATGGGCAGCGCAATTACCGGTGATGCTCTTGTCGCCAAGTTCCGCAACTTTTTTCCAGTTAACTCCCCCTACGCCTGACGTCCCGCTTTCTGCCCGGGCAAACAGCCAGTCCGCGATCGACAAGGCCGGTGCGTCGGAGATGGTGTTAACATTGCCATCGTGATCATAGTAATCGACGGCTTCCCACAATTTTTCGAGATTTTGTGTTGTACCTTCGATAACTCCATTGCCGGCAATGGCCTCCATGCCCAAATCAGGATAAGCGCCATGGAGTCCGGCAAGGTTGATGGATTTCCCCTTCAGGCGGTCGATGAAAGTGGCGTGATCGAGTGCGGGCATCGAGAAACTTCCTCCACATGGCAAACAACCCGGGTTTTCTGAACTCTGTTAGTTAACCTTAGCAGCGATCACGAAAAGTTCAACTTCGATGGGTGGATATGGAATTCCGGGCAATCACCAACCGCAACCAGGATGCAACATCATCCCGAATCCGGCTCATGAGATTTGGCTGGGAGCGGCCTTGCGAGTCTCTCAAGCTTCAGGTTTGACCGCGAATGCGGTCACGGCGCGTCGGGTGAATTTCTGCGCATGGGAGTAACGATATCCAGCATGAACTGCAGCGCCTCCAGGATCAATTGCTCGAGCACAGGAGTGAAGTAAGGAAGCGACAACATCAGCGCCACCATGCCCGTCATCAGGGTAATGGGAAAACCCACCGC
>DASVYI010000181.1:0-7452 GCA_036392275.1 Nitrosospira sp.
GCAGTACTCCGAAAATCCTTGTGAAACGAAGAAAAGGAAGGGAAAGATTTGGAGGGAAAATTTGCTGGGAAAAGATTTGGCGGATCGAAAAATAAGACGGGCAGCGATTTGCGTTCCGCTTCCCGGTTTCATCTACATCCGGATTTAGGTTCAATCCTGATCTGGCGCCATACCGGTCTTATTTGTGGATTTTTTTGCCTCTTCCGACAGATACAGCCATGTTTCAACTACGGAATCAGGGTTGAGCGACAGGCTCCCGATCCCTTCCTCCATAAGCCATAAGGCAAGGTCCGGGTGATCGGAAGGACCTTGACCGCAAATCCCCACGTATTTTCCTGCCTTACGGCATGACTGTATGGCGGAACGCAAAAGCGCCTTGACTGCCGGATCGCGCTCGTCGAAAGATTCGGCAACAAGACTGGAATCCCGGTCCAGCCCCAAGGTCAATTGGGTGAGATCGTTGGATCCGACGGAAAAGCCATCGAAATATTCGAGGAACTGATCCGCCAGTAAAGCATTGGAGGGAATCTCGCACATCATGATGAGCCGCAATCCGTTTTCACCGCGCCTCAGACCATTCTCCGCAAGCAATTCCACCACACGCCTGGCTTCTGTCAGCGTCCGCACAAAGGGAATCATGATTTCCAGATTGGTCAGCCCGATTGCATCACGTGCTTTTTTCAACGCACGGCATTCCAGTTCAAAGCAATCCCGGAAGTTTTCGGCAACATAACGCGAGGCGCCTCGAAAACCGAGCATCGGGTTCTCTTCCTTGGGCTCGTATTGCTGCCCGCCGATGAGGCTGGAATACTCGTTGGACTTGAAGTCCGACGTTCGCACGATGACAGGCTTGGGAAAAAAAGCCGCACCCAGCATGGCGATGCCCTCCGTCAGTTTCTCCACGTAAAAACTGATTGGATCGGCGTAACCCGCGCTCCGATTTTCCACTTGCTGTTTCACGTCCGGCGGAAGATCGGCAAAGTTCAACACGGCCTTCGGATGCACGCCTATCATGCGCGCAATGATGAACTCCAGCCGTGCCAGCCCTACGCCATCATTGGGCATGCGCTGAAAAGCGAATGCCAATTCAGGATTGCCTACATTCATGGTGATCTTGACGGGAGGCTTTGGCATCGTTTCCAACGCCAGGTCAATCACTTCGACCTCAAGAGCGCCTCGATAAATATTACCGATGTCACCTTCCGAACAGGATACCGTGACCGTTTGGTCTTCAGATAACACGCTGGTCGCGTTACCGCAGCCAACCACCGCCGGTATACCCAGCTCACGCGCAACGATTGCGGCATGACAGGTACGGCCGCCGCGATTGGTGACAATGGCCGAAGCGCGTTTCATGACCGGCTCCCAATCGGGATCGGTCATATCCGTCACCAGCACGTCCCCTTCCCTCACTCTGGACATCTCCCTCGCGTCGGGGATCTGCCTGACTGGACCACTGCTGACTTTCTGGCCGATCGCGCGGCCCGAAATCAGGATTTCGGATTTACTCTTCAGGCGGTAACGCCGCAGCGTACCCATCCCGGCGCGGGACTGCACAGTCTCGGGCCGCGCTTGCAGAATATAAAGCTTGCCATCCGCGCCATCCTTCCCCCACTCGATATCCATCGGCCTGCCATAGTGCCGCTCGATGATGAGCGCATGGCGGGCCAGCTCCTCCGCATCCGCGTCGGTAATCGAAAATTGCTTGCGCTCGGCCTCATCGACATCGACTGTCTGTACCGAGCGGCCGACTTCGCGGTCGTCGGTAAATTGCATCTTGATGAGCTTTGAGCCGAGGTTGCGCCGCAAGATCGCGGTCCTGCCCTGCATCAATGCGGGTTTATAAACGTAGAATTCATCAGGATTCACCGCCCCCTTCACGACCGTTTCGCCCAGACCGTAGGAAGCCGTGATGAATACAACCTGGTCGAAGCCCGTCTCGGTGTCCAGCGTGAACATTACCCCGGAAGCGCCGATGTCACTGCGCACCATGCGTTGCACACCGGCGGATAGCGCTATCTCGGAATGAACGAAGCCTTTGTGAACACGGTAAGAAATGGCGCGGTCATTGTAGAGCGAGGCGAAAACATTCCTGACCGCTTCCAGCAAATTATCCAGCCCGTGTATATTGAGGAAGGTTTCCTGCTGCCCCGCAAAAGAGGCGTCAGCCAGATCTTCCGCCGTTGCGGAGGAACGCACCGCGATGGAAAAATCACGGGTTCCTGCCTCGCCCGCCATCATTTCGTAGGCGGCAGTTATCTCCTGCCGGAGCCTCACGGGTATCGGTGTTTCCCTTATCCAGGCACGAATTTGTGCCCCGGCCGCCGCAAGTGATTCGACATTACCGGTATCCAGCGTTTCCAATATGTCTTCGATCCGCTGCGCCAGGCCGTTGTGTGCCAGGAAATCGCGATAGGCATCGGCAGTCGTGGCGAAACCGCCGGGGACTCTGACCCCCGCCTGGGTGAGCTGACCAATCATCTCTCCCAGCGAAGCATTTTTGCCGCCGACGCTGCTCACATCGGTCATGCGCAGCTTGTCAAACCCAATCACATACAATGAGTCGCCCATTCCTGCTCCCCCCCATTCCTGCTCCCCTTTGGCTCGCTTTCAGCCATCAAGGCCGGTTAACCCACCCAGCTTGCGCCATGATCGTAGCGATGATGTGCCAACAGAAACTTCACGTCACCGTCTTCCACCACCTTATTTGCCGACTCCTTCAGCACCCGATCATCAGGATATAAATCAGCGAACGCAACAATCGACATGGCCGCCAGCTCCCATTCCCTTCTCGCGGGCCCATCGTTATCGCCGACCCTGAATTCCGGATTGGTATATATCGATCGTGGCCTGTCCACCCTGAGGCTCATCTGATAGAGGACATATCCCGCGGCGAACATGAACAGGCCGGCCACGAATAACTCCTTGATGAAGTAGCAGGCGCACAGAAAAAAGGCTGTCAGGTACAAAATCACGCTGTTGCGGCGCTTTCTCGAAGAAGTCACGGGATATGCCAGCGCCATCCAGTATCGAATGATGTACCGGTTCAAATCTTCCGCATTGTTCCACTTGGAAATCAGGGTCTTCGTTATCGCAGCGCGGGGCATGTCGGGTCTGCCGATCAATGCGTGGGGCGCCACGACGATTGCGTACAATGCGGGCAGGACCGCGCCCCAATACATGGCATTCATGTGATTCAATGAAAATGAAGCAAAAACTGCGATTGCATTGATGATGAATATCATCGATATGCCTCCATGGCGTCACACTCCAAACCAACGTCTTTCCTTACCTCGGCAGCCGAATGCGCCTGCTCCCTTCCCTCGCGGAGGCACTCCAGCACGTCAGCAGCGAGGTAATAATCCTCCATTTCGTCGAGGCTGCGCTCGATGATTTCGCATAGGTAATACGCCTTGCTGTGGCCTGTCCGGGTAAACGGGAAATCGAGCCACTGCTCGATCTCATCCGGAAGTCGAATGGACGTTGGCATGTCAGTTACATAGATTTTACGTGTATTTCATTGTATCAAAAATAAAGCTGATCAACCTAGGGCGGTGGCACGCGGAGCGCTTGCCGTCAGCTTCAAATTGGAAGCTGCGCCATGTCAAAGATGCCAAAGATCAGAGATCACGCGTGGGTGACACGTGCCGCAGTACGGGTCTCGCGTACGGGTCTAAGTGAGACGGTGGGTTCGGCCGGATATTATGAAGGCCACTGCCAGTCCCGGACCTCCGGCATGTCTTCGCCATAACGCGTTATGTACTGCTGATGCTCGATCAGCTTGTCGCGCATCAGTTGCTTGAGATAGGCCGCCTTGTAACCGAGCTTCGGCACGCGGTCGATCACATCCATCACCCGATGAAACCGATCCAGGTCATTCCGCACCGTCATGTCGAACGGGGTCGTAGTGGTTCCTTCCTCCTTGTATCCCCGGACATGCAGATTTTCATGATTGGTGCGGCGGTAAGTCAGGCGATGGATAAGCCAGGGGTAGCCGTGATAAGCAAAAATGATCGGCTTGCATGTGGTGAACAAGGTGTCGAAATCCCGATCCGAAAGCCCATGAGGATGTTCCTGCTGCGGCTGCAATGTCATCAGGTCTACGACATTGATCACCCTTATCCTCAGCTCCGGCACATGGCGGCGCAGCAAGTCAACCGCAGCCAATGTTTCAAGGGTTGGCACATCACCGGCGCAGCCCAGCACGACATCCGGCTCGCCGTTCTGGTCATTGCTCGCCCAGCTCCAGATACCGATGCCAGCGGTACAGTGTTTGATCGCGGCATCCAGGTCGAGCCATTGGAGCTCCTGTTGCTTGCCCGCCACGATGACGTTGACGAAATTACGCGAACGCAGGCACTTGTCGGCAATGAAAAGCAGCGTATTGGCATCGGGCGGAAGGTAGACGCGGATGATGTCTGCCTTCTTGTTGACCACGTGATCGATAAAGCCGGGATCCTGATGGGAAAAGCCGTTGTGATCCTGCCGCCACACGTGCGACGTCAGCAAATAGTTGAGCGAGGCAATCGGAGCACGCCAGGGGATTTCCTTGGTGGTTACCTTGAGCCACTTGGCGTGCTGATTGAACATGGAGTCCACGATATGGATGAAGGCTTCATAGCACGAAAACAGGCCGTGGCGGCCGGTGAGCAGGTAACCTTCGAGCCAGCCCTGGCATATGTGCTCGGAAAGAATTTCCATGACCCGCCCATCGGGTGAAAGCTGTTCATCCTCGGGCAGGGTTTTTGCCATCCATGTTCTTGCCGTTACGTCAAACAGCGCGTCGAGCCGGTTTGAGCTCGTCTCATCGGGGCCCATTACCCTGAAGTTGCGGCTCTCCAGGTTAAACTTCATGACGTCACGCAAAAATTTACCCATTTCCCGCGTTGCTTCTCCGCGCACCGACCCGGGGCTAGGCACGGAGATGGCATAGTCGCGGAAATCCGGCATTTCGAGGTCTTTCAGCAGCAGGCCGCCATTGGCGTGGGGATTGGCGCCCATGCGGCGCCTCCCCTCGGGCGCAAGCGCCGCGAGCTCCGGAATGAGTGTGCCGTTCGCATCGAATAACTCTTCCGGTTTGTAGCTCCTCATCCAGTCTTCGAGCTGTTTCAAATGCTGAGGGTTTGAGCGGATTTCCGCCAAAGGCACCTGGTGCGAGCGCCAGTAATCTTCCACTTTTTTGCCGTCGACCTCTTTCGGGCCGGTCCACCCTTTCGGGCTGCGCAGAATGATCATGGGCCAGCGTGGATAAACCGTTTCCCCGGAGTTTGTCTTTCCGGCACGCGCTTCTTCCTGTATCGACCGGATCTTGTCAATCACAGCGTCCAGCACGGCCGTCATCTTTTGATGCATGAGTTCGGGATCGGAACCTTCAACGAAATAGGGCTGATAACCATAACCCGCGAACAGATCTTCCAGTTCTTCATGGCTGATGCGCGCGAGCACCGCCGGACCGGCGATCTTGTACCCGTTGAGATGCAGAATGGGCAACACCGCGCCATCATGGACAGGATTGAGAAATTTGTTGGAATGCCAGGACGCGGCAAGCGGCCCGGTTTCGGCTTCGCCATCGCCAATCACGCAGGCGGCGATCAGATCCGGATTATCGAAAGCCGCTCCAAAAGCATGCGCGAGCGAATACCCCAACTCACCGCCTTCATGAATCGAACCGGGTGTTTCAGGGGCCACGTGACTGGGAATGCCGCCGGGAAAGGAAAACTGGTTGAACAAACGCTGCATTCCTTTCAGATCCTGCGAAATGCGAGGATAAAACTCACTGTAGCTGCCCTCCAGCCAGGTATTGGCGACCATGGCCGGCCCGCCATGGCCGGGGCCGGCAATATAGATCATGTCAAGATCATATTTTTTTATGATGCGGTTCAGGTGCACGTAAATGAAATTGAGCCCGGGTGTGGTTCCCCAATGACCGAGCAGCCGGGGCTTGATATCCGAAAGGGTGAGTGGCCTCCTGAGCAGGGGATTATCGAGAAGATAAATTTGCCCGGCCGAAAGATAATTTGCCGCGCGCCAATATGCGTCCATCTTGCGCAACTCGTCGGCCTCCAATGGCGAGGCGTCAGCTTCGGTTGTTCGCTCAGCCTGATTCATGAAGATTCTCCTCAAAACATTCAGCTGCTTTCGTGGCCAGAAAAGCCTTTAGAAAGACTTTCGCATGGGATTCATTTGGAAAATCCAATATCCTTTCCCAATATCGTTTCCGCTTCGCGCGCAAGGATTGCCGCCTCGTCTACCGGAACAATCCACACTTCGACGTCACTCCCCTCGCTGCTGATGCGCGACATTCCGCTGGCGCTATAGTTTTTCCTCGAATCGATCGCGATGCCGCACCACTCCATGCCGGTCAGGATTTTTTCGCGCACCGGCGCCGCGTTCTCGCCTACTCCACCGCCAAACAGGATCGCCTCCGCGCCGCCCAGCACCGCAAGGTAAGCGCCCAGGTATTTACGCGCCCGGTAACAATAGAGATCCACGGCAAGCCGCGACCGCTCATCCGGCGATCCCAGCAATTGACGCATGTCGCCACTGCTTCCGGATACCCCGGACAAACCCGAACGCTCATTCAGCAATTCGTCCAGTTGCTCCGGAGTCAGTCCTTCCCGGCGTTGCAAATAGGTGATCAGGCCGGGATCGATATCTCCCGAGCGCGTCGCCATCACGAGTCCCTCCAGAGGTGAAAATCCCATCGAGGTATCGCGGGGGATTCCATTCTCAATGGCTGTAATCGAGCAGCCCGCGCCGAGTTGCATTGAAATAACCCTTCCCTTTCCATTCGCTCTCTGCGCCGTCTCCTGGTCCATCCTCTCCTGGTCCGTCCAGCGGTTCGAAGGGTCCGGGTTCTGCTCACGCCATCTCAGCCACATGGCCTGATGCGCCAGTCCATGAAAGCCATAACGGTACAAGCCGTACTTTTTGGCAAACTCATGCGGGATCGCATAAATCCGCGCGATTTCCGGCAGAGCCGTAAAAAATGCGGTATCGAATACTGCGACCTGAGGAATGCCTGCTCCCAGCACTTCACGCGTCGCGTGTATCCAGCGCAACGCAGCGGGGTTGTGCAATGGCGCGAGCGGCGCCAACCGATCGATCTCCCTCTCCACCTCCCAATCGATCAGTCGGGATGCAGCAAGATTACTGCCGCCGTGGACGACGCGATGTACCGTGGCGTCTATTTGTGCAAGCCCGTGCACCTTACAAAACCCCCGGAGAATGGCCTGAGGTTCGCTGGCGGAAAGATCCTCGCGTGCGCTCGCTATTTCCGTCAGTTCGCCGCCATCATCGGAGAATGCCGCCAGGCGAACCGATGAACTGCCGGTATTGACGGTTAAAATCGTCATGGATAAGGATGGCGGGTTTTACGAGGGCGGCAGGTTTTACGATGGCGGCGGGCTGACAATCAGCATATCGCAGGCTGTCTCGTAGAGCACATGCTTG
>DASVYI010000182.1:0-1769 GCA_036392275.1 Nitrosospira sp.
CGGCAGCACCGTAGCGGCGTGCAAGTTTCGCATGTTCTATAAATTCCGCCTCGCCTTCCTTCAAGCTGATGGAATTGATGATGGCCTTGCCCTGCACGCATTTAAGTCCCGCTTCGATCACCGACCACTTGCTTGAATCGATCATGACCGGTACGCGGCTGATGTCGGGTTCGGCTGCGACAAGGTTCAGGAACGTCACCATCGCCTTCTGCGAATCGAGCATCGCTTCATCCATATTGACGTCGATGATCTGCGCGCCATTTTCCACCTGGTTGCGGGCCACGCTCAGGGCTTCCGCATAGTTGTTGCCCAGTATCAAACGGGCAAAGGCTTTCGAACCCGTGACATTCGTGCGTTCGCCCACGTTCACGAACAGCGAGTCATCGCCGATGCTAAGCGGTTCCAGACCCGATAGCCGCAGCTTCTTGGGAATATCGGGAACGGCACGTGGCGGGATATTACTTACTGCATCGGCGATGGCCTTGATATGTGCGGGCGTGGTACCGCAGCAACCGCCGACAATATTGACAAAGCCCGATTGCGCAAATCCCTTGATCAGGCTCGCGGTATATTCGGGCGACTCGTCGTAGCCCGTTTCCGCCAGCGGATTGGGCAGGCCGGCATTGGGATGCGCACTGACATACACGCCGGCAACCCGCGATAGCTCCTCGATGTAGGGACGCATCAATTCCGCTCCCAAGGCACAGTTAAGTCCTACAGATAACGGACGTGCGTTACTTACAGAATTCCAGAAGGCCTCGGGAGTCTGGCCGGAGAGCGTACGGCCGGAAGCATCGGTGATGGTAGCCGAGATCATGACGGGCACGCGTATGCCATGGGTCTCAAAATATTGATCGACGGCAAACAGCGCGGCCTTGGCATTCAGGGTATCGAAAATGGTTTCGACCAGGAGGATATCGACGCCGCCATCAATCAGACCGCGAATGGATTCAGAATAATCCGCCACCAGTTGATCGAAGGTGATGCCGCGAAAACCTGGATCGTTCACGTCCGGCGAGATCGATGCGGTTTTGGTGGTCGGCCCCAGAACACCCGCAACGAAGCGTGGTTTGTCAGGCGTTTTTTCCTCCATCGCCTGCGCGGCTTCCCGAGCCAGCTTGGCCCCCGCGAAATTCAGTTCGTATACCAGATTCTCCATGTGGTAGTCCGACATCGAGGCAGCGGTGGAGTTGAATGTGTTGGTCTCGATGATGTCCGCTCCGGCTTCCAGGTAGCCGGTATGAATGGCATGGATAATTTGTGGCTGGGTAAGTGTCAGAAGATCATTATTGCCCTTCACGTCGTGCGGAAAATCAACAAAGCGCGACCCGCGATAATCCGCCTCGTTGAGCTTGTAGCTCTGGATCATCGTGCCCATGGCCCCATCCAGCATCAGAATGCGGCGGGCAAGGAGGTCTTCCAGCAATTTGGTGCGGGGACGTTCGTTCATGGCGAGACAGATTGTTGGGAAGGTCTGGATTCTATCATGCAAGCTCTTCATTTTTTAACGGCGGCCCGCCGCCGAGGGGTGGGCTTTTTTTCTGCCGGGAAAGGAGGGATGGAAACAAACGGACGAAACGATTACGCGGAAGGATGGGGAAGAGGTGCGGCGATCCGCCGCGGCATGGCGTCGCACATCGCGCCGTTGAGCAATGCATCTATTTGTATCTGAGTGCGGCGGTGCCGGAAAGGTTCAGCTTGTTTCGGCTGAGATCCTGTCCAAAACCCGTTTCGCGGACCGGAGCGAACCTTCTATGAATCCCTGATAA
>DASVYI010000183.1:0-18308 GCA_036392275.1 Nitrosospira sp.
GCCGGATTCCTCCAGCAACTGCGCGGTTTCGAATAGCGGCAGCCCCATCACCCCGCTGTAGCTGCCGGAAATCTCCGGTATGAAGATGGCCGCCATGCCTTGAATCGCATAACCGCCCGCTTTGTCATGGGCCTCGTCGCCGCCAAGATAGCTGTCAATTTCGCGCTCGCCGATACTGCGGAACCGAACCGTGGACGCAGACGTACGCACCTGGGTTCCACTTTGTGTGGCAAGCGCCACGGCTGTCAAAACCTGATGAGTCCGGGCGGAAAGCGCGGCCAGCATCTCTTTCGCATGGGCAAGATTTTGGGGCTTGCCAAAAACCCGTTCTTTCAGAACCACCGCTGTATCCGCTGCCAGTACCGGGCGATCAGACCATCCCCTTTGCGCAACGCGCACGCGGCCCACTTCGGCCTTTGCCCGCGCAACCCGGCAAACATAATCAGTGGCCGCTTCACCCGGCAGCCGGGTTTCATCGACATCCGCCTGCCGGGGCGGCGCCTCACGCAATGACAAGGCGTCAAAATTCACCCCGATCTGTTTCAACAGTTCAAACCGTCGAGGACTACGCGAAGCAAGGTAAATACGATTTTCTGCAAGGCTCACGGCATAAAAAACCTTCCGGCAGGTTTGAAGTCTCGCCACGCGCTAAACAGCCAGACAGCCCCGTAGCGAACTCACCAAAAAGGCGATGGTCAAGATCGCAAAAAGTCCTTGTGGATCATAACAGTAAATTGGAAAACGAGCGGTCCACTACCGGATTTAGGATTATACCCGATGGTAGGGGTGGCCCTTGATCAGCGCTACGGCACGGTATAGCTGTTCCGCCAGCAGTACGCGCGTCAGGCCGTGAGGCAGCGTCAACATCGACAATGCTAGAATTTCATCCGCGGAATCCTTGATATCGGCATCCAGCCCATCTGCACCGCCGATGATAAAAGCCGTATCGCCACCCCTCCTCATCCACTCGGTAATAGAATCGGCGAGCTCGGCAGTGGTCCATTGTTTGCCATGCTCATCCATTGCTATCGTACGGCACCTGGGTGGCAGCATCGCCTTGATACGGGTAGCCTCCGCGCTCAGTAACTGCGTGACACGCTTACCCTCGCCGCGTTTTTCCGGCTTGATTTCGATCAATTCAATGGGAGCTTCACGCGGCATGCGCCGGGCGTATTCGTCAAACCCGGCCGCAATCCATCCCGGCACCTTGTGGCCGACCGCGCAAATAAGAAATTTCATTCCTGAGTTTTGCCGGGGCGGGGCTTGGGTACTTTATTCTTCTTGATCCCGGGCGCAGGCGAAGCCATAGTATCAGGTGCGGGCTCCGCTGAGGCTTTACGCCGTCTGGCAGCGGGCGGCGCCGCGGCCGTCCTGATTCGGGCCGCGGGGGCGGTTCTGTTGATCCTTTTCGCTTCGGCCCACAATTCTTCCAGATTGTAATGCACCCGTACCGCTGACTGCATGACATGGACCAGCACATCACCCAGGTCAACCAGGATCCATTCGCCGGTTTGCTCGCCTTCGACACCATAGACCGTACCACCGCCGGCTTTGACCTTCTCCGCCACATTGTTGGCGATCGCCTTCGTCTGGCGGGCAGAGTCCCCGCTGGCGATAATCATGCGGTCGAACAGCGTCGTGATTTTCGACACATCCAGTACTTCGATGTCGCGCGCCTTGATTTCTTCCAGCGCGCCAATCGCCGTTTTTACCAATTTGAGAGGCGTCATTTATCTTCCGGATACAGGTGATTCACCGATATATACTCAACAACCGTGTCAGGGGTCAGGTAACGGATGCTTTTCCCCGCCGCGATGTGCGCACGGATGTGCGTCGCCGAGATGTCGAGCAAGGTCGTCGAGGCGATAAGTATCAAACCGCCGGACGTATTTCCGAGCGCATCCGCATCCGATACCCAGCGTTGCGCACACTCTTCTTCCAGCTCCCGCGGCAGGATGCCATGGTCCGCCATGAGCGCATGACCCGGGCGAGCCGCAATGATGAAATGACATAACCCAAACAGCTCACGCCATCTGTGCCACTCCGGGAGTTTCACAAAGGCATCCATGCCGGTTATAAAGCACAGAATGACGTTTTCTCCCAGCTCCTGCTTGAGTTCGCGCAGAGAGTCGAAGCTATAGCTCGATCCACTGCGACGGACTTCCCGCTCATCCAGGATAAACCGCGAATTGCCTTGAATCGCCTGCTGCACCATGGCTACCCGATGCCCGATCGTTGCAATGGGGGGGTGCCGTAAACGGGGATTCGCGGCGGGAAGAAAACGTATTTCCTCCAAACCGGTCATTTCCGCGATTTCCTCTGCCACCCGCAAGTGCCCGTAATGGATGGGGTCGAACGTGCCGCCAAAAATACCCGTGAGCCTGGGGCCGGCTTTAACCATCCCCTAAAACCAAGGCGACTGAAGAAACGGGAGGGACAATGCAAGGGACCAACGGGCCCATGGGGATCAAAGGGGGCAAAGGCGATAAAAGGGGCGAAGGATTTTTCACAGCAGCACCCGGCGCATATCGGCCAGGACCTCGACAAGATGGTTGGTAAACCGCGCGGCGGTCGCCCCGTCGATCACGCGGTGATCATAAGACAGGGACAGAGGCAGCATCAAACGCGGGACAAACTGTCCATCCCGGTAGACAGGCTTCATGCTGGCGCGCGAAACACCGAGAATGGCAACCTCGGGCGCGTTGATGATGGGGGTGAATGCCGTGCCGCCGATACCGCCCAGGCTGGAAATGGTGAAGCTTGCGCCCTGCATGTCGGTGGGTTTCAGCTTGCCTTCCCGGGCAATCGCGGCGAGATTCGCCATCTCCGTTCCGATGGCGATTACGCCTTTTTGGTCCACGTCACGTATTACCGGCACAACCAGACCGTTCGGCGTATCGGCAGCAAACCCGATATGGTAGTAATTCTTGATCACCAGGTTCATCTCTTCACCGTTGGTGTCCAGCGAAGCGTTGACCTCCGGAAATTTCTTCAGCGCCGATATCGACGCCCGCATCAGGAAAGCCAGGATGGTTACTTTCACGCCATCCTTTTCCGTTGCCTCATTGGATTCCTTGCGCAAAGCCTCCAGCTCGGTGATATCCGCCTCATCGAATTGGGTAACATGGGGGATCATCACCCAGTTACGGTGCAAATTTGCACCGGATATTTTCTTTATACGCGACAGCGGCTCGACCTGCACCGGGCCGAACTTCGCGAAATCCACCTGCGGCCAGGGCAGCAGATTGAGCTCGGCTCCGGCTCGGTGCGGCTTTGCCAGCTCGGCTTTGACATAGGCCTGTACGTCTTCCTTGAGTATGCGCTGTTTGGGCCCGGTGCCCTTTACCAAGCCAAGATTCACCCCCAGTTCGCGTGCAAATTTTCTCACTGCGGGACTGGCGTGTGCTTTCGCGAAGGTGGCTTCGTCGATCGGGGAAGCCGGCACCGGCGGCCGGGATGGCTGTGGAGCGAGCGCCGCCACGGCCAGCTGACCCCTTTCGTGCCGGGACCCGGTTGCATCATCCGTTTGAACTGGAGCAGGGGGCGGTGATGGCGCAGCTACGACAGGAGTTAGCGCCGCCTGGGAGACTGGCGCGCTTTCTCCTTCCGGGACCTGTATTGCCACGATGGGCGTGCCTTCCGAAACCTTGTCGCCTACCTTGACAATCACTTTTTCGATTACGCCACCGAAAGGAGAAGGCACTTCGATCGTTGCCTTGTCCGATTCCAGCACGATCAGTGGATCTTCGGGTTTCACCGAGTCCCCGGGTTTCACCAGCACTTCAATGACGGGAACGTCTTTGAAGTCTCCTATGTCGGGAATCGAGACCTGCTTACTCTCCGCCACGTTTTCTTCCTTCGTTCGAGTTCACGCCAAGGCTGGCAAAGCACAATTTACTGCCGATGTCATGCAAAGAAGAGCTATCCCTCATTCCGACTCGTTCGGTCCGGCTCCTCATACCGTCACCGGATTTGGCTTTTCCGGATCGATACCGAACTTTTCTATTGCCTGCGCCACCTTTTCGGCGGGTATTTTACCGTCCTCGGCAAGGGCCTCGAGCGCGGCTATGGTGATGTAATGGCGATCCACCTCAAAAAACTGGCGCAGCCGTTCGCGGGTATCCGAACGTCCAAAGCCGTCAGTACCCAGAACCTTGTATCGCCCCGGCACGAATTCGCGTATCTGATCTGCAAAAATCTTCATATAATCGGTTGCCGCCACGACCGGCCCTGCCCGGTCTTTGAGACATGTGCCCACATAGTTCAGCCTTGGCGTTCCGGTGGGATGGAGCATGTTCCACCGCGCCGCATCCAGTGCCTCGCGCCGCAGCTCATTGAAACTCGTGACACTCCAGATATCGGCGGCAATATCATATTCTTTTTCCAGCAGTTCCGCCGCCGCGATCACCTCGCGCAGAATGGTGCCCGAGCCCAGCAATTGCACTCGCAGACCGGAATTCGGCGCTGCGCTGCCCTCGCGAAACAGGTACATCCATTTCAATATGCCTTGCTCCGCATTGGCCGGCATTTCCGGATGGGGATAGTTCTCGTTCATTACGGTGATGTAGTAGTAAACATCTTCCTGAGCCTCGTACATGCGGCGCAGACCGTCCTGGATGATCACGGCGAGCTCGTATGCAAACGTGGGGTCGTAGGCTATGCAATTGGGAATGGTCGATGCCGCCAGATGGCTGTGACCGTCCTCATGCTGCAATCCTTCCCCGTTCAAGGTCGTGCGTCCGGCGGTGCCCCCGAGCAGGAATCCGCGGCAGCGCATGTCGCCGGCCGCCCAGGCCAGGTCGCCGACGCGCTGAAAGCCGAACATGGAGTAGAAAATATAGAACGGTATCATCTGCACGCCATGGGTGCTGTAAGCGGTTGCGGCAGCCATCCACGACGACATGGCCCCTGCCTCGTTGATCCCTTCCTGCAGAATCTGGCCGTGTTTATCCTCCTTGTAATACATCAACTGATCGGCATCCTGCGGGGTATAGAGCTGCCCCGCCGAGGACCAGATGCCCAGCTGCCGGAACATGCCTTCCATGCCAAAGGTACGCGACTCATCCGCGACGATCGGCACCACATGCTGACCAATATTTTTGTCCTTTACCAGGATATTCAGCAGGCGCACGAACGCCATGGTAGTCGAAGACTCGCGTCCCTCGCCGCTCGCCTTGAGGAGCGATTCGAACGCGGACAGCGGCGGTATCTGCAGTGCTTCGGCCTTGCGGCGCCGGTGATGGAGGAAACCTCCCAGCGCTTCCCGCCGCTGATGCATGTAGATAAATTCGGGGGAGTCCTTATCAAACTTCAGATACGGCACGTCGTCCATCTCGTCATCCGCAATTGGCAGTGCGAAGCGGTCCCGAAATGCTTTCAGCGAAGTGGTGCCCATCTTTTTTTGTTGATGGGTAATGTTTTGCGCTTCGCCCGCTTCGCCCATGCCGTAGCCCTTGATCGTCTTGACGAGAATTACGGTCGGTTGCCCGGTATGCTTTGCCGCGGCCGAGTAGGCGGCATAAACCTTGTGCGGATCGTGTCCGCCGCGATTGAGCCGCCAGATATCGTCGTCGGACATGTTGGCAACCATTGCCAGCAACTCGGGATACTTGCCGAAGAAATGTTCGCGCACATAGGCGCCATCCCTGGACTTGAAGGTTTGATATTCGCCATCCACGCATTCCATCATGCGCTGCTGCAGCAGACCTTTGGTATCCTTCGCGAGCAGCGGATCCCAGTACGATCCCCAGATCACCTTGATGACGTTCCAGCCGGCGCCCCGGAAGGCGGCCTCGAGTTCCTGAATGATCTTGCCATTACCGCGTACAGGCCCGTCGAGGCGCTGAAGATTGCAATTGACGACAAAGATCAGATTGTCCAGATTTTCGCGCGAACCCAGCGAAATCGCACCCAGCGATTCGGGCTCGTCCATTTCACCGTCGCCCATGAACGCCCAGACTTTCCGCCCTTGAGTATTGACGAGTCCGCGGCTGTCGAGATATTTCATGAACCGGGCCTGGTAAATCGCCATCAATGGCCCCAGCCCCATCGATACTGTGGGGAATTGCCAGAAATCCGGCATGAGCCAGGGGTGGGGATAAGAGGATAGTCCTTTTCCTCCGACCTCCTGGCGGAAATTATTGAGCTGTTCCTCGGTCAGCTCCCCCAGCAGGAAGGCATAGGCGTAAAGACCCGGCGAAGAATGCCCCTGGGCGAATACCAGGTCTCCGCCGTGGTTTTGCGACGCAGCATGCCAGAAGTGGTTGTAGCCGACGTCGTAGAGCGTCGCGGCGGAAGCGAAGCTCGCAATGTGGCCGCCGACATTGGAATGTTTGTTGGCGCGCAGGACCATCGCCAGGGAGTTCCAGCGGACGTAGGAACGGATGCGGTGTTCCAGCGCATGGTTGCCGGGCGAGCGCTCCTCCTTTCCCGGAGGAATGGTGTTGATATAGGCGGTGGTAGCGCTATAGGGAAGGTATGCTCCCGAACGGCGGGCCTTTTCGATCAGCCGCTCCAGCAGATAATGCGCTCTTTCCGTACCCTCGTGTACAAGCACGGATTCCAGCGCATCCAGCCATTCCTGTGTTTCAGATGGATCTATGTCGGGTATGGGTTCCATGTTCTTCTCGCATATAGGCTGTTAGGCTATTCAGGCTTTTGCCGGCGGAACGCTGATGCTGTTGGCAGGAATTTCCAGATAAGACCCGCGGTATATGTCACTGCCAACGGCTCGCAGCCGGAGTTTTGCAACCGGACCGGCAAGCTGGATAAGCCGGATGAGCCGGCATGAGCCGGGATAGGCAGGTGCGCAGCGCATTCTTAATCGCCCGGCAAATTCCCAAAACCACAGACCCACAGACCCACAGACCATTAGGGCACTCATACAGCGGCTTCCCAAACCCGATGACCAGATCGGTACGGGTTTCTTCAGCGTATTATGCCCGTATGCTTGCCCGCTCTGCCGCTTCTATGGTGTTGCACAGCAACATGGTGATAGTCATCGGGCCCACCCCGCCGGGTACCGGCGTTATATTGCCCGCCTTTTCCCTGACTGATTCGAAATCCACGTCACCCGTGATTTTACCGTCAGGCATCCGGTTAATGCCAACGTCTATCACCGTTGCGCCCGCTTTCACCATATCGGCGACAATCATTCGCGGTTTTCCAGCGGCGACTACCAGAATATCGGCTCGCCGCGTATACTCCGCCAGTTCGCGCGTTTTTGATGTACAGATTGTGACGGTTGCGCCCATTTGCAACAGCATCAGCGCCATGGGTTTTCCCACGATGTTGCTGCGCCCCACCACCACGGCGTGCCGCCCCTCTACGGGGATAGCGCACTTTTCCAGCATTTTCATCACGCCATAAGGCGTACAGGGTGGAAAAATGGCATTACCGGTGACCAGCGCACCGACATTGTATAGGTGGAAACCATCCACATCTTTTTCCACCGCAATGGATGCAATGACTTTGGTGCTGTCAAACTGCCGTGGCAATGGCAGTTGCACCAGAATCCCGTGGATTGCGGGATTCCCGTTGAGTTCCTGAATGCGCCGTATTACCTCGTCCTGGTTTGCGTTTGCCGGAAAGGCATGTATTTCCGAATAAATTCCGGCTTCGGCGCACGCCTTGGCCTTGTTTCTCACATATATGCTGGAAGCCGGATTGTCGCCGGCTATGACGACAGCCAGTCCGGGCATCGTCCCTCTTTCTGCCAAATTCACGGCACGCATCTTCCACTCTGCACGCACTTCTCTGGCAATCGCGTTGCCATCCATGATCCTGGCGCTCATTGTCTACAAGATGGTATATGGGGCGGCAATTATACTCCAATAGCAGTAGTTTCCTTGTGGCACAGCTTCCTCGTCACGCCGTGGTTTCTGCGTTACGGTCCGCATCACAGCCGCTATCACCACCCCCGCGCGACCACCCCCACCTTATCCCAGGGCACTGCCACACTCACAGGAATTACAGGTGTGGCGAAATCATGACGCAGAGGAAGCGGGTGGACCTGATTTCTTGATCTTCAATCGATAAATCAATAACCCGACCAGGAACATCGGAATGACAACCAGGGCAGCAGCCAGGAGACCGAACGCCAGAATGTCGATTCCCTCGGATTTCGGAAGCAGAAGCGTCGCGCCCCAAATCGCCAGAAATGCGGCAGCCGCGCCGCCGATGAACATAATCTTTTTCCCGCGCTCGAAAAGACGCCACAGCGCGCCCGAAACCCTCGCTTCATTTCGATATTCATCAAAAAGTGCGGGCATGCTGTTATCGCCCATTGTAGCTTCATAGCCCACGCATACTGCAAGCGAGTCGCCGCCTCCTTCCACCTTTGACATATTGCGCAGAAACACAACCCGCTGCTCTGCCTTTTTTTTACTCATGCCATCGCTGATGAGCATGGATTGAAGCGCCACAAAAGCGTGATCCCGGGCATCGGATGGCAAGCCCTGACGCTCTCCGTGACGCCACATTACGCCCAGCAGATAGAGTTGGATCGTCATCTGCCTGAACTGTGGCGCAAAATCATACCCCTTGTCTTTCGTGATGAGCGGAAGCTGGGACGCCAGCATGTCCCGCGCATGCTGTATGCAAATATCGATAGCAGCTGCTTCAGAGTCCGTTTTTGCTTCATCCATGATATTAATTTTGGGCATGTCCAATCTTGACTTTGAATTTGTAGAGAAACCCATTATATACTGGCGAACGCTTTGTTGAATAAGGTGAAGCAGCCGATCCGAATCTGCTCCTCAGTTTGCTCTTCCGTTGTATCGCGCTGCCCTCGTTCATCCTTTCATAAAGCCCCCGGCATCACCGCGATGCTTTAAGAAAAAGGAAATCCATATTTGCGGAACTCCGTTTGTTTTTGGACGGAGGCGTCTCTGCGGAGTTCCCGCGGCTGTATCCTGGCGACCTTTGCCATGAATTCGTTACGGGGAAGGAATCTGGTCAATTTTCAACATGCGCTTGTGCGCGTTCATAAAGGGGAATGATCATGAAACACCACAAATACCTCATCGTAGGCGGGGGAATGACCGCCGATTCCGCTGTTCACGGCATCCGCAAAATCGACCCGGAGGGCGCCATTGCCATGATTTGCGAGGAGCGTCATATGCCGTATGACCGGCCACCGCTCACCAAATCATTATGGAAAGGCACGCCGTACGAATCCATCTGGCGCAATGCCCACGGTCTCAATGTCGCAATGCATCTTGGAAAGAAAGTGGTGACGATCGATCCGTCAAAAAAGACGGCGACCGATGACGCCGGGAATGTTTATACCTATGAAAAACTTTTGCTCGCAACCGGCGGCGTGGTGCGGCGCTTTTCCGATTTCGACGGCAGCGTCATTTATTTCAGAACCGCCGACGATTACCGGAGGTTGCGCGAACTGAGCGATCACACCTCGGATTTTGTCGTGATCGGGGGCGGTTTCATTGGTTCCGAAATCGCGGCCGCGCTGGCGATGAACGACAAGCGCGTCACGATGATTTTCCCGGAAAACGCCATAGGCGCTCGTGTTTATCCTCCGGCTCTCGCCGAGTTTCTGAATTCTTATTACCGGGAAAAAGGTGTTACCGTGCTCGCATCCGAAACGGTCAAATCTGTGCGAAACACCGGCGGCAAATCCATCGTGACGACGGGAAATGGTGCGGAAATATCCGCCGATGGGGTTGTGGCCGGGCTGGGTATTCTGCCCAACACCGAATTGGCGGCGCAGGCCGGCCTCGCGGTTGATAACGGCATCGTCGTGGATGAATTCCTGCGAACGAGCGACCCCGACATCTACGCGGCAGGCGATGTGGCGAATTTCACTAGCGCGATACTGGGTAAACGCATGCGCGTGGAACATGAGGACAACGCCAACACCATGGGTGAAACGGCGGGACGCAATATGGCCGGGCAAGCGGACGCTTACCGCCACCAGCCCTTCTTTTATTCCGATCTGTTCGACCTGGGTTATGAGGCTGTGGGGGAGCTGGACTCCACCCTGGATATTGTCGAGGACTGGAAGGAACCTTTCCGCAAGGGCGTGATTTACTATTTGCGCGACGGGCGTGTGCGGGGCGTGCTGCTATGGAATACGTGGGGCCAGGTTCCTGCCGCCACCCAGTTGATAGCGGACAATGCCGTGCACACAAGCGAAACACTGCTGGGCCGGATCACGGACTAGGCGGAGCGGGTTCACCGATGTGCCTGCAGTCCCGCTTGCAGTCTTCTCGCAATGTAGGTGGCGAGGTCACAGTATTTTGCCGGAATATAAAAAAGCGGCACACGACATCTTTGCGACATCCTTGAACACGCTAACCCTCGTCCGGCCGGACGATTTCCACCTGCATCTGCGCGACGGCAAATACATGCGGGCAGTATTGCCGGATACTGTCCGAAGGTTCGCCCGCGCGATCATCATGCCCAACCTCAAGCCTCCGGTGGTGACATCCGGAATGGCGCTGGCGTACCGCGAACGTATTCTTGCAGCGCTTCCGCAAGGCATGCACTTCGAGCCGCTGATGACGCTCTATCTTACCGATGACACCCCGCCTGCAGAAATTGTCGAAGCCAGAAAAAGCGGCGCAATACACGGGGTGAAATATTATCCTGCCGGCGCCACGACAAACTCCGCCGCGGGGGTTACGGACATTTCCAGGTGTTACGGGATATTGGGAACAATGGAAGAGATAGGCATGCCCCTGCTGGTGCATGGCGAGGTAACTGATCCTGAAGTGGATGTATTCGACAAGGAAAAAGTCTTTCTGAACAAGGTCCTGATCCCGATAACCCAGCGCTTTCCGAGACTGAAGGTTGTGTTCGAACATATCACTACGGAAGAGGCGGTGGAGTTCGTCACGGATGCACCGGTAAATATTGCGGCCACCATCACCGCCCACCACCTGCTGCTCAACCGCAATGCCTTGTTCCAGGGCGGCATCCGGCCGCACCACTACTGCCTTCCCGTACTGAAGCGCGAAACCCATCGCCAGAAACTGATGGAAGCGGCGATCAGCGGCAACCCGAAATTTTTTCTCGGTACCGACAGCGCCCCGCATTCCCGATCCACCAAAGAAAACGCCTGCGGCTGCGCCGGCATCTACACCGCTCATGCGGCGATCGAGCTTTACGCAGAAGCCTTCGAACAGGCAGGCGCGCTGGACAAACTGGAAGCCTTCGCCAGCTTTCACGGTGCGGATTTCTACCGGCTGCCGCGCAACACGGACAGCATTACGCTGAAAAAAGAAAGCTGGACCATGCCTGAAAAGCTGGAATTTGGAGATGATGTACTAATTCCGCTACGGGCGGGGGAAAGCCTGATCTGGAAATTGACTGGCTAATGCGGCTAATGTGGCTAAGGCCCCGTAAAAACGCCTGAGCAGGATAGTCCGGTTTTCCATAAAATGGTTTTCGATGGCATGACAATTTTTGGTATTCCATGAGCATGACGGCCCATGCTCTGGCTGTTCTCAAAGATGTCTTCGGCTACCCCGCTTTCCGCGGACAGCAGGCCGAGGTGATTGCGCATGTTGCGGGCGGCGGAGACTGCCTGGTATTGATGCCGACCGGCGGCGGCAAATCGTTGTGTTACCAGATCCCGGCGTTGTTGCGCGACGGCATTGCGATCGTCGTATCACCGCTGATTGCGCTCATGCAGGATCAGGTAGCGGCGTTGCATGAAGCCGGGGTGCGCGCGGCGTTTCTCAATTCTTCCTTGCCACAGGCGGAAGCCGGAGCAGTCGAACGCGGTATGCTCGCAGGCGCATACGATCTCGTGTACGTGGCGCCTGAGAGGTTGTTGACGCCGCGCTTTCTCGGCCTTCTGGCGCGCACGCCGCTTTCGCTGTTCGCCATCGATGAGGCGCACTGCGTGTCGCAGTGGGGACACGATTTCCGTCCGGAATACATCAAGCTTTCGATTCTGCATGAGCGCTTCCCCGAGGTGCCGCGCATTGCGCTGACCGCGACAGCAGACAGTGTGACGCGCAAGGAAATCGTTGAGCGCCTGGCTCTCGAGGGCGCGCAGGTTTTTGTTTCAAGTTTCGACCGCCCGAATATCCGCTACCAGATCGTGGACAAGGCGAACGGCAAGGAGCAGTTGATTGCTTTTATCCACGCCGAACATGATGGCGATGCGGGCATCGTTTATTGCCTGTCGCGCAGGAAAGTCGAAGAAACGGCGGCATGGCTGGCCGAAAAGGGCATACGCGCGCTTGCGTACCACGCGGGCATGAGCGCGACGGAGCGCAGCCGCAATCAGGAAAAGTTTCTGCGCGAAGACGGCGTGGTGATGGTTGCCACTATTGCGTTCGGCATGGGCATAGACAAGCCGGATGTGCGCTTCGTCGCTCATCTTGACCTTCCCAAAAGTGTGGAGGGCTATTACCAGGAAACCGGCCGTGCCGGGCGCGACGGCCT
Source organism: Nitrosospira sp. (assembly GCA_036392275.1). Taxonomy (GTDB): domain Bacteria; phylum Pseudomonadota; class Gammaproteobacteria; order Burkholderiales; family Nitrosomonadaceae; genus Nitrosospira. The sequence goes on from DASVYI010000183.1 coordinate 12,415, forward strand.
GGCGGCCAACGCCTGGATGGCTTATGGTCTGGGTGATGTGGTACAGCAGCGGCGCATGATAGAAGAGTCGGAGGCGGAAGCGCAGTTTAAAAGGATAGCCTCAGCCAAGCTCGATGCGCTGCTGGCGCTGTGTGAGGCCACGACCTGCCGCCGCGTGCGCCTGCTTGATTATTTTGGCGAAGCTGTTGCCTACGCCGCTTGCGGTAATTGCGATGTCTGTCTCGATCCGCCACAAGTGTGGGACGGCACGGTGGCGGCGCAAAAGGCCCTGTCGTGCGCCTTTCGCACTGGCCAGCGCTTCGGGGCCGGGCATCTGATCGATGTATTGCGGGGGAACGACACCGAGCGCGTGAGGCAGTGGGGTCACGACAAGGTCAGCACCTTCGGTATCGGTAAGGAACTGGACGAAAAGGCATGGCGCGCGGTGTTCCGCCAACTGGCAGCGCTCGACATGCTCACCGCGGACAGTGAGGGTCACGGTTCGCTGCGTCTCGCCCCAGCCAGCCGCGCTGTGTTGAATGGAAGCCAGACAGTCCGTCTGCGCCTGCAACCCGATCGCAAAAAGACTGCAGCAAGGACCGCACTCGCGCGCAAGGGCAAGATTGCCCTGCTCGATCCCGCGGCGGACACATTATGGACACGCCTGCGTGCATGGCGTACCGAAATCGCAAAGAAGCACGGCGTTCCCGCTTATGTCGTGTTTCATGATGCGACATTGATGGAATTGGCGCGCCTGCGTCCGCAAACGGAAAGCGAGCTGCGCCAGGTGCCCGGTATTGGTACGCGCAAACTGGAAAGTTACGGCAATGATTTGCTTGAGATTCTTCGCGCTTGATCGTAGTGGGCGGGAATGCAAGGCGCACCACTATGGGTTTCGACTGGATTCCCGGTCAAGCGCGGAATGACGAAATGCATATGTTTTTCCGCCGGACAATCGTGGATGTTACCCATATCTACCAATGTCTTTGGGCGCGATTCCAGCGGTAAAGCAGCCGGGCAAAGCTGTCGTATGCCACATGCGCGAGCTGCTTGAGCAGGGGTAACCGCAATAGTTTTGCAGCCCAGCGCTGGCCGGGCGTTCGCGACCAGAGGCGCGTAAACGCGTCCGCGCCCACATCGATCCGGCCGTCCGCGTCTTTGACATGCAGCCGCTCCCGTACCTGCTCCAGCGAAGCATCGACCTCCTTTACCGCCTCCGGCTGTGCATGCACATCGATCCACTCGATGTCCCTGATGCCGCAGGCTTCCATGCGCCGGCGCTGGTCCTTGATTCCGGCGTTACAAACAGGGCATGCGCTGTTGTAATAAACCCTGCTGGGCATATTCCGGCCCTCGGCACACTAAATTCCGTTAAATATCGGTTGGTACCTGGGCGTGCGAGCGCTACTCGCAGCGATAGACGACGCCGAGGACCGTTGTGTTCGTCGTACCTAAACTGCCATATTTATTGGTATTCGCTTTGTCTTGCACCCAGACAGTGTTTCCTCCCATCTTAGCCGCCTTGTTACGCAGGTCATTCCTGGCGCCCATGAGAAGATTTTCATTCGACGTGTAATCGCCGGTGAACCAGTTCCCTTGCGATCCGATGGCGTCACCCAGGGGCTTGCAGTTGCCAGTGGGTTTTTCGGTGACAAGTTCGACCGAACTTCCCTTCGGTGTCATGGGAATTGCTGAGCAGCCAATAAGAAGAGCTGACAGGAGCATCGGCACAGCGGCACCCGTTTTCACAACCATCTTTTTCTCCCAAAGTCTCATGTTTTTTGTCTCTGTGATCGTCGTTGTCTATCGAATTATAGAATTAATTGGTCTTCAAATAGATTAGGAGGCTGCTGGACCTGCCTTGACGGGAAAGATGATGATGGTCCTCATAAACAATCCCGAAAGAGATGTTTACAGATTGTACGACTTCGGGCGGCGGCGTCAACCTGTGAGCCCAAGCTTCATGAAATTGGAAATTACGTTTGGGCCGGCTATGTATGTCTCGGGCCAAACATGATGATGGCCATACCCGCCAGCGCCACCAGGGAGCCCGCCACATCCCAGGCTGTCGGCGTGACGCCGTCGACGGCCCACAGCCAGATAATTGCCACCAGTATGTAGACGCCTCCGTACGCGGCGTAGGTGCGGCCCGCGGCGGTGGGGTGGAGTGTAAGCAGCCACGCAAATAGCGCGAGGCTCGCCGCGGCGGGAACGAGCAGCCATATGCTCTGCCCCTGCTTGAGCCAGAGGTACGGCAAATAGCAGCCGGTGATTTCGGCAAGCGCCGTGGCCAGGAAAAGAAATATGGTTTTAAACTCAAACATTTCCGGAATTTTATATTCTCCCTTATCCAAGGACGTCATATCTTCTTATGTCAGGTTCTTTCGCTAGCAGCAAAGCGGCCTCCGAAAAAGCATCCTGTACATGAACGGTCGTAAGATGGCTATCAATGTCAGCATCGCTTACCCATTCTTCAACAAAAGTAAAATCGCCGGGGTCGGCTCTGTTTTGAAGAAGCTGATAACTGATACAACCCTTTTCCTTGCGTGTTTCCTCCGCGAGGCGCAACAAGATAGCGGCTAGTTCTTCAGTCTTGTCGGGCCGCGCGGTTACTCTTGCCAGCACTCTTACGGTTCCGGTTTTGTTTACCATGCATCACCAGTCATCGCATCGTACCCGAAATTGCCGCGCCAACATCCTGCCGATATTGCGGCTTACCTCCGGAAAGCGCTATCAGCTGCGCGTTTCTTCACGGCCTTGAAAAGTTCGGGAATCGCTATTGTATTCGACAGACCGACAACAAACGCAGGAATCAGGCCACCCGGATTGGTCAACAGCGTGTAGGTGAGCCGCGTGCGCTTGCCGCCATCGAGTGGCTCTGCGAGCCATGAACCTTCGTTGAGCTTGACTCGTACCACACCTTCGACCTCTGGCTTGGCCTCGGAATTCGCTGTCCATTCGAGCTTGTACACGCCGCCATTCGAGGGCGAGCCGCGCGTCATCCTGACCTTGAGCGGATAGTCGCGCTCGCTCACGAAGGGCGGCGCAATACGCGCATAGGTTACCGCTTCATTATCTCCCTTGCGGGTCAGCACCCGCGACTCTTCCACGTAGGGCATGAAATCCCCGTAGTGTTCGAAATCGGTTACAACTTTGAAAACAACTTCCGGCGGAGCTTGCACCTCGGCAGTTGCAATAATTTTGCGGTCTTCGCCCATGTTCTTGGTAAAAATGACAAGCTCATCGGTGTGATAAGCTTCGGTCCAGTCCGCCCCTGGGCTTTTCACATCAAGCGCCCGTGCGGATGAGACGGCGAGCATGGCGGCGGCAGCGAGGATGACAAGGGCGCGCATGGGATTTCCGGTATGTTGTGATCGATGCATTCGAGATAGCAAGCTCCTACGGTGTTGTATGCCTGCATGAAGATCTCCGGATCCTGATGCCGTTTATTGCCGAGCTTCCCGTCGAAAACCGCTCGCGGCAGACAGTGCAAAAGGGCAGGGGCAGGGCATGGCCGCGGACCCGCATGGCTTGGCTTGCGCCTTGCCCCCGCATTTCGTACGGCAAGGCAGGCATGAAACAAGCATCAGCTGGCTTTGATCAAACGGATACTGCGGAACCACCCGCCTGCCAGTACCGGGACATCCCTCTCCAATTTCAATTCCGGAACACTTGCCAGCGCCTCCTCAAAAACCACGTCCAGTCGCGTCACGATGTGCTGCGACACCAGGTTCAACATCCGCTTGAACCATGCTGATTCGCCGGGCCTGAGAAATTTGTCCAGTATCAGCACGCTCCCGCCGGGCTTCAGCACACGCGCCGTTTCCCGCAGGCAGGCGGACGCATCGGGAACGATCGCAAGGATCAAATGCAGCACGGCATGATCAAAACACTTGCTTGCAAACGGCAGGGACATGCTGTCACCCTGGACGAGGTTCAGGCGAAGATCACCTATGCGGGATTTTGCCCGTGCCAGCATGGCGGCGGTAAGATCCAGACCGGTATAGGTATGCCTGGGAGGTAGATGCGGAATATCGAGGCCGGTGCCGATGCCGCTGATGAGGATATTCTGGTTCCCCTGCTGCGGCAATTGCTCAAGGCTTGCGGCACGCAGGCCGGTGCCTGCGGTCGCGAGCAGCGCATCGTAAAGCGGGGCAATGATTGTATAGGACCGGCGCAGGGACATGGAAAGGCTCTCGAGAATTCTTATTTATGATTTCGCTTTCCCGGCACCGCCGGTCCGGCGGACCTGCCCGGCTTGTTTGCCTTGCCTGCCTTGGTTGCTTCATTTACCTTGACGGACTCATGCCCGGATGACGGTTTTCGCTGTTCGCGATAAGCCCGGTTCAGCATCCAGATGCCAGCAATGATCATCGGCAGCGACAGCCATTGGCCCATGCTGATACCGAGCGTCATGACACCCATGAAGCCGTCTTCCGGTTCGCGAAAAAATTCTGCAAATGAGCGGAACACGCCATAGCCGATCAGAAACATGCCCGAAACCGCGCCGACTGGCCTCGGCCTGGAAGAGTAAATCCATAATAGTAAAAAAAAAGCCAGCCCTTCCAGCGCAAACTCGTAAAGTTGCGAAGGGTGGCGCGGAATTTCATCCACGCCGGGAAATATCATTCCCCAGGGCACATCGGCCGGGCGGCCCCACAACTCGCCATTGATGAAATTGCCGATGCGGCCCGCTCCCAGCCCCAGGGGGACGAGCGGCGCGATGAAATCCGTGACGGCGAGCCACTGCAATTTATATTTGTGCGCCAGCAGCGCCATCGCGGTTATCACCCCTAGAAATCCGCCATGAAAGGACATGCCGCCCTGCCATACCGCGAATATTTCCAGCGGATGCTGAAGATAATAGCCAAACTGATAAAACAGTACGTGGCCCAAGCGGCCGCCCAGTATCACCCCCAGCACACCATAAAACAGCATGTCGTCCAGCATGGCATAGGTGAACACGCCTTGACCATGCCTGATGCGGTAGCGCCCCAGCAGTATGAACAATGCGAATCCCAATAGATACATGAGGCCATACCAGCGGATGGCGAGAGGCCCAAGATGGATGGCAATGGGGTCGAATTGCGGGTGGACGAGCATGGGTTCCTGTTTTTTTAGGTAAAATAAAATATTATACGGCGGAACCTCTAAATGTGCCCCGGTGCAGGCGCATGATGGGCTTCACGGGAATTCCTTTCAAAAAGCCGGAGCGCATCCCTTTTCTCGACAGGATCGACAAGAAATTTGCAGGTAATCCAGGGTTCAAGATTCAAGATTTTTTATTTTTCTCCAGGAGTTCTTATGCCAGATAACCAACGCAGCCGGGCGATAACCCAGGGTGCGCAACGCTCTCCCAACCGTGCAATGCTGCGGGCGGTAGGCTTCGGCGATAACGATTTCGACAAACCCATTGTCGGCGTGGCCAACGGTTTTTCCACCATTACACCCTGCAATAAGGGTTTGAACGAGCTGGCCATCAATGCGGAGCACGCACTGAAAAAATCGGGCGCGATGCCGCAAATGTTTGGCACCATCACCGTTTCGGACGGCATCTCCATGGGGACCGAGGGCATGAAGTACTCGCTGGTGTCCCGCGAAGTGATTGCGGACTCGATCGAGACGGCGGTACAGGCGGAAAGTATGGATGGCGTGATTGCGATCGGAGGCTGCGACAAGAACATGCCGGGTGCGATGATCGCGATGGCACGAATGAACGTGCCCGCCATTTTTGTTTATGGAGGCACCATCAAGCCCGGACATTACAAGGGACGGGATCTGACCATCGTCAGCGCTTTCGAGGCAGTCGGGCAATATACCGCGCACAAGATCGATGAAAAGGAACTGCTCGAAGTGGAGCGTCATGCCTGTCCGGGAGCCGGTTCCTGCGGCGGCATGTACACCGCCAACAGCAT